>JBAPMH010000527.1:0-9399 GCA_049278515.1 Chthoniobacterales bacterium | reverse complement strand
GGGGATGCAGGCGCTGGTCCTGGACCTGCGGAACAACCCGGGCGGGCTCCTGAACGTGGCGGTGGATGTTTGCGCGCAGTTCCTGCCGCCGGGGACCAAAGTTGTTTCTACGCAGGGGCGGGTCGCGTCGCAGCAACATGATTATTCGACCTCCAGCAGCACGAAGGAACGGCCCCATTTTCCCCTCGCGGTTCTGGTCAATGAAGGGAGCGCGAGCGGTTCGGAAATCGTGGCCGGGGCGTTAAAGGACCTGAAGCGGGCCGTCCTGGTAGGCGAGACAACTTTCGGAAAAGGCTCCGTCCAAAATGTGGTCCAACTCCCGGACGGCTCGGCCCTCCGTTTTACCACGGCGAAATACTACACGCCGAGCAAGCAGGTCATTCATGGAGCCGGAGTTGTCCCGAATATCCGGGTGCCGATGACGGCCGAGCAGGAGCGCGCTCTGTTCGCGTTGCGAAGTGCCGACAATGTGAAACCCGAGGAAGAGAAAAACGCGATCAAGACGAAAGATCCGCAACTGCTGCGCGCGATCGATGCCCTGAAAGGCGTCATGGTTTATGCGCAGGAAACCGCGCCGAAGGTCGATCCGGTGAAGAAGTGAATGGTGATCCGTGATCAGTGAATGGTGTGCACATGTCACCAGTCACCAGTCACGATTCACTCTCCCCCAGGACCATCCTCGCCATCGAAACTTCCTGCGACGAAACGGCCGTCGCGATTTTGCGGGGAACTGAACTGCTGGCGAGCGAAGTCGCGTCGCAGGCAGAACATGAAGCCTATGGCGGGGTCGTCCCCGAAGTCGCGTCGCGGAATCACCTGGTTCACACACCGCGGCTCCTCAAACAGGCGCTCGATAAATCCGGCCTCGCGGTGACGGATGTAGATGCGTTTGCGGTTACCTCCGGGCCTGGCCTCGCGAGCTCGCTCATGATCGGCGCATCGATTGCCAAAGGTCTCGCGCTTGGAGCCGGCCGTCCCTATCTGGCGATCAACCATCTTGAAGGCCATTTACTTTCTCCGTTCTTTCTGTGCCCGGGATCGGCGATCCCGGGTCCAACGCGCGGCGAAATTGAGCCGAACGTCTCTCTTGTCGTGAGCGGGGGGCACACGCTCCTGGTCGAGGTACGGGGCGTTGGCCAGTATCGCATTCTCGGACGGACCGTCGATGACGCCGCGGGCGAAGCCTTCGACAAAGTCGCGAAATTGCTTGGACTCGGTTATCCGGGCGGCCCGGAGATCGAGCGCCAGGCTGTGTCGGGGAATCCCGCTCGCTTCGATTTTCCCCGGAGCATGCTGGACTCCGGCGACCACAATTTCAGTTTCAGCGGCTTGAAAACCGCCGTGCGCTATCGCCTCCAAGATTTCGCCACGGAGCGCGGGCCGCAGCTGACGGCGGATTTCTGCGCATCCTTTCAGCAGGCTGTCATCGATGTGCTGGTGAAGAAGACCTTGCGCGCCGGTAAGAGCTGTCGCGCGAAATTGATTACGATGAGTGGGGGAGTGAGTTGCAATCAGGCGTTGCGGAATGCGATGAACGAGGCTTGCAACAAGGCGGGATTGCGTTTGCTGACCGCCGCGCCGGGACTTTGCACTGATAACGCCGCCATGATCGCCTTTGCCGGGTCGCTCCGTTTGCGGGGTGGGTTTTGCTCGGAGGTGACGCAAGAAATCGATCCGAATCTTGCGCTGGTCTGATTTGTAGACGTCGGCCTGCGGCCGACGCGGCGCGAGCGTGCCATATTTACGTCAGTCTCGCGCTTGCCGCAGGCAAGCGTCTACATCTCCATCCGAACCTTCGCGAGCGAGCGCCGGCGGAGGATTGCGTAGGCTGTCCAAATCCCGAGCAAGGGTAGCAGCGCCCACGGCGTCGGCACCATGGTCTTGCACGTGGATAACAACAGGCCCGCGATGATGGCGGCCCGTGCGCCCGCCATTTTTTCCCCAAGCGCAAATGTCAGTCCCCACCAAATTGCATCACTGGCGCCGTTGCTGATCCCTTGTTGCAGCCGCAGCAGGAAAGCGTCGCCCGTGGCCCCGGCAGTCGCAAAATATTGAACGGCGGCCAGAACGCCGAGGACCTGGCCCAGAACAAATCCTCGCGACCATCGCTTCCAGCGCAGGCCGATTACGACATTGATCAAGATGAATGATGAGCCGGCAATGATCCCGGCGACCTGAAGCGGAGGACGTCCGGCCCCAAGCGCGACAAGCCCGGTGGCGATAAATGACACAACGAAGAAAGTGGCAATCACAGAAAGGACCTCGCGCAGAGCGGAGGGCGGCCGAGGCGTGGGAAAAACCGCGGTCCAGGCAACGGCGGCCCAGATCATGACCAGGGTGAGCGCGATCTGGTTCGCAGCGGATGCAACACCGAAAATCGCGATGATCGGCGCCATTACCACGGCAGCGAAAGTGAGCACGCAAATGAAGACCAGACTCGCGCCCACGCCGAGCAGGACGCTTGTGACCAGGGCTGCTGCCCACAGCGATCCGATCCACCATGCGGGGTTGAGCCCAAGGGGCGTGAGCACCGCCCACACCAGCAGGGAAAATATGCCGGGACAAATCAGGTAAACCTGGATCAGCAGTTGGCGGAGGTCGCGGTTGCGACGAATCTGCGGCCCGGTCAGGTCGATCACGCTGAAATTCGGCGTGAGACGAGGATCGATCTGACTGACGTGAGTGCGCCAGCGGAATGGCTGGGTGAGAAGCCAGCCGAGAATTTGGAGCGAGGCGAAGAAGATGTTGCGTCCGGAGGTGCCGAGACGAAGTGTTTTCGGGCGAAGCCATGCATCATCCTGTCTGACCTTGACCGGAACATCGGGCGAGCCGACGGCCGGGCGGTGGAAATTAAAGAGATGAATACGCTTGCCGTGCTTCGCGGTGGCGACGCCAATGTCGTAGCACTCGTTCGCGGCCGGATCGCGGGCCTCCTGCAAACAGGCGGCGTGCTGCAATGACATCAGGATGTGTCCGCCATCTCCGAAATCCATCACGCGCTGGGCGGTGTTGATGCCATCGCCGCTGACCGATGCGACGCCATTGATATCGACCAGGCGCGCGACTTCGCCGGTATGAATTCCCATTCGTGCTTTGAAGGCGCCCTCCTTTGCGATCCGGTCCATCAGCTCGCACGCACAACGCAACGGACTGGAACAATGATCGAAGAACACCAGTGCCATGCCATCGCCGGAAGGCGAAAGGACCAGTTTGCCCTGCGCT
This sequence comes from Chthoniobacterales bacterium, assembly GCA_049278515.1. Classification (GTDB taxonomy): domain Bacteria; phylum Verrucomicrobiota; class Verrucomicrobiia; order Chthoniobacterales; family UBA10450; genus AV80. Next base: position 6,177 of record JBAPMH010000527.1, on the reverse strand, counting down.
GAGGCGTCGACCACGGCCGCGCATTCGCCGACGAACTGCTGCAACTGGCGAAAAACGACGGTTTGCTGGTCGCTCGTCATGGTCGAATAACCGACCGCGTCCACGAAAAAGATGTGGGCGGTAACCATCGATGGAGTCGCCTGGTTCACCGGTAGAATGCCTCGCTAATATTCCCGGGCGAGAAGGTGTTTCGCGATTTCGCGCAGCCGGTCAGCGCTCCTGCCAAAGTTGGCGAGCGCGGCGTGCGCTTTCGCTGTCAGGCGCCGCGCCTCCGCCCGCGATTTCTCCAAACCGATCACGGCCGGATACGTCGCCTTTTTTGCTGCAACATCCTTCCCCGCGCTCTTGCCAAGCTTCTCGGAGGTTTGAGTTACGTCGAGAATGTCGTCTATGACCTGAAACGCCAGGCCCAACGCCCGGCCGAAAGCTGTGATCGCGGTTAGCTCGCTGGCGCGGGCATTCGCGGCCATCGCGCCAAGCCGAACCGAACAGGTCAGCAGCGCCGCCGTCTTGTTTTCGTGGATGTAACGCAATTGCGCGCGATTGATTCGGCGGCCTTCGCCTTCGAGATCGGCCACCTGGCCGGCGATCAGTTTCTGGCTGCCCGCGGCCGTCGCGATTTCCCGGAAGATCTGGCGAAGATCGTAACGTCTGGTTTCCTTTGCCTGGGCCGCGATCTCGAACGCGATGGTGAGCAAGGCATCACCCGCCAGAATGGCAATTCCATCACCAAAAACTTTGTGGCAGGTCGCCCGGCCACGGCGCAGGTCGTCATTGTCCATGCTGGGAAGGTCATCATGGATCAGCGAATAGGTGTGAATGCATTCGAGGGCGCAAGCGAGGGGAAGAGCGGCGCTGGCCGGGCCGCCGCAAGCGTCCGCGGCAGCGAGGCAGAGGACGGGTCGCAAACGTTTTCCGCCGGCGAACAAGCTATAACGCATCGCCTTGTGGATCGTGGCGGGTGAAGCGGAGGCCCGGGGCAAAAAACGATCCAGGGCGCGATCCACCTCTTTCTGGCGAGCGCTTAGATAGCTCGTTAATTCCATCGTGGAGATTGATCCGGGATTATTCTGGAACCTGGCGGGCGGGCAAAGGACTCGCCACCACAATTCCCATGAGCAGAAAGCTGATGGCGGCGGAGAACAGGCAGTAGCGACAGAACGCGTGCAAGAGAAACGCCTGCACGTAAAGCAGCCAGAGAGTCGCTCCGAAAAGCAGACAAACGGTCAGCGTGAAAAAGGTGCGCGCACGCGCGTAGTTAAACGCCGCAAAGGTCGCGCAGGTAAACGCGGTGAAGTAACCGAGAACGCCAACGGCCGCGACCGGTATGCCGCCCACCTTGGCATAGGCGCTCCCCAAGACCTCGAAGCAACCCGTCTGTCCACCACAGGCAGCAGTTTCGCCGGTTAAGGCCAGCACCGTCAAATAGGCTGCGTCAGCCAGTCCGGCCAGACAAAAGAAAGCGGCGATGCTGTAGAGAATGACCCGGACCCGTGAGCCTGATTCTGCCTTTGCGTTTTGTCCTTTACGTTTCACGGAAGATCAGGGTTTGGGTTTCTCCTTGAGCGCTTCGTCGATGGCCGCCCGGAGAGCGGGGGCGTTCAGAGAAGTTGGCGGCACCACCGTTTTGTTTATGAACAGAGTGGGGGTGCTGCCGACCCCGCGGGACAGACCGAGCTGCTGATCGGAATCCACTCGCGCCGCCAGCGCCGGGTCTTTCAAATCTTTCTCAAAGCGCTCGATATCGAGGCCAATCTTGCCCGCGTATTCCTTGAAGAGAGCAGGCACATCCGTCGCTTTGCTCCAGACGGCCTGCTCCTGGTAGAGCAGGTCGTGCATTTCCCAAAAGCGGTGCTGCCGGTCCGCCGCTTCGGAGACCAGGGCTGCCTCGCGAGCATGGGCATGCATTTCGAGGGGAAATTGGTGAAAGGTCACGCGCAAACGAGAGCCATAGTCTTTTTCAATCTCCTTCAGGTCTACTGCGACCCTGCCGCACGGCGGACATTGGAAGTCGCCGAACTCTTCCAAAGTCACCGGGGCCTTGGCTTCGCCGCGCACATGCAGTCCCGGCGTGTTTTCATCGCCGGTGCCGGCAGTGGGAACGGGCAGGCGTTTCGCCCGATAGAGCATGATCAACGACCCGCACAAAATGAACGCGACCGCCCCGACAATAATGAAAGGCAAAGCGCGTTTCATGAGAACAGGCAGCGCTGCGAATCGATTGCGGGCGCCGGGAACGGCTGGCTCAAACAATTATCTGACATCCGGGGAAAGAATACGATTGGGGGGATGATTGCCAGAAATATTGTGCTCTTGTTTTGTTCGCCAGCGGAAATCTCACCCGAGACGTCAACGGCGTCGGGGGAAAGCTCAACTCGGTAGATTACATTTTTGTCATCTAACCACCGCTAGATTCGCGAAAAGCGAACACAGAGAGTTCACGTCGCGTGCCCTCGCTCGCGGGGAGTCGCGATTCTGAGCGATGACCCATTAACTCAGGGAGATCCCGGCCCTGGCATCCAACGAGGAAAAACAGGTATGCAAAAAAGAGCCACTTCCGAATCCGGGGTTTTCAACCCCCGTATTTTTATTGCCTTCATTCTCTGTTTCATGGGCGCATCTCTCGCCATGTTCAGTCTGGCCGGGCCCGCGCCCAGTCGTATCACGGGCGTGGCCGCACCCACGGTTACGCCGACGTTTGGGAATCCCGTTATCGCCGGAATCGGCGGAAGTGGATTTGAAGTGGACGTCCGGGTGGATCCTTCGGACAGCAATCGCATTTACATGAGCGCGCCGGGCGCGCTTTCGTCCGACACGAGCTGGATCTGGCGTTCGCTCGACGCCGGCAAGACGTTCAAATGGGTCCCTAACGGCGCTCCGCTCACCGGAAAAGTGACGACCTGCCATGGTGGCGGCGACACCGAGCTGGGCGTCGATTCCGCGGGGCATCTTTATTTCAATGACCTGACTCTGGCGAACTTCAGCACGGGCCGTTCGGACGATCAGGGGGTGAGTTTCACCTGTAGTAACACCGGCGTGCCGGACACGGCCGTGGATCGTCAGTGGTATACGATCGACGGCGATCCGACCAATGGCGGTTCCATTTATCTGGCGAACGATGAGATCGGACCCGGCGGCGTGATGTGCGGCAACAGCACGGGCAACAACGTTCTCGTGATGTACCGCTCGCCGATTGGCGGCGTCGGCGCGACCGCGGGCATCACTTTCGGCCCCGCGAACCATGTCAGCGCAGTGGGGAGTTGCGATGAAGCCATCATGGGTAATAACGAGCTCAGCCCTGTGGCCACGACCTTGGGCCAGCCGGACGGCCTGGGTGGATTCGCCACCCTTCCAGCCCCGGTAAAACACGTCTTTGTCATTCACGACAACGCCCAACTGAACAAGATCCTGATCGGCCGTTGCTTCCCGGTCCCTTTTGGCGCGCCAATCCCGAACGTCAGCGATCCCAGCGGCCTCAACTGCGTCGATCTGCCAGTCGCAGATTTGGGTGCCAATGTGAAGGTGGGGGCGAATTTCCCGAGCATGGCCATCGACAAGGCCGGAAATCTTTACGCCGTTTGGAACCAGGCTCCGATTAATGCCGGCGGACAGGTGACCGGCGATACGGTTATCATGTACACCTACTCGACCAACCAGGGAAATACCTGGGCGACTCCGATCCAGATAAATACCAGCGGTTCCCCCTTCGGCGTTCTGCACACGAACGTCATGGTCTGGGCGGTGGCCGGCGACGATGGCCGGGTCGATATCGCATGGTACGGCACTCCAGGGCAACCGACTCATCCTTCCACGGGCCCGGATTCCTGTGGCACTAACTGCGATTGGAGTCTCTGGATGGCGCAGACCCTTAATGGGCATGCCGCCAGCCCGACCTTCACGGCGCCGATCCAGGCGAGCCAGCACTTCAACCATCGCGGCAGCATGAACACGCTCATCGGCGGGCAGGCCGGCGATCGCACCCTGGGCGATTTCATTCAGATCCGGCTCGGGCCCCAGGGCGAAGCGCGCATTTCGTATTCGGATTCGAACAACATCGACGAATCCCTGGTTCCCCACGGCATGTTCGTCCAGCAGAACGGCGGAGACAGCCTTTTCGTCGCCAATTCTCCGGTCAACATTCCAGGCCTGGCTCCTTTTAACGCGGTCACGGATCCGACGGGGGACGCGAAATACGAAGTGAGCGGGACCAGCAGCGCGAGCATGCCCCAGCTGGATATCATCGGCTCAAACATGAGCGAGGTGACCACTGCCCCCTGCTCGGCGGCGGCTCCCTGTTACAAGGTCGTCATGCAATTGAACAACCTCAGCCTCGCGCCCAGTGCCAGTGATCCCGATCCAGACCTCGTTTGGTCGACCCAATGGTTCGTGCCCTCCACGAGCGATCCGACGGGCGGGAAGAACTTCCATGTCTACGCCGAATCGCTCAACGGCGCCGCCTTGCAATGTTTTGTGGGTGAGAACGCCATCATGCTGTTGGGCGGTGGCGCGGCCCTGACTTATCCGGGCAGCACGCAATTGCCCGCGGCGAATTGCACCTCCACGCTCGGCGCCAATGGCAACATCACGATTTACGTTCCCAAGTCGATGGTGGTGGAAACGAATCCCATCGACACCAAACTGCACGAAGTTACGGCTTCCACTATGACGCTGCAGGAGGCGGCGAACACCGTCCCGCCCTTTGGCGGTATCGGTGGCTCATTCTTCAATTTGATCGACGTAGCGCAGGGATACATTTTCGATCCAGCCGGTCCTCCGCCTACGCCCACGCCAACTCCAATAGTCACAGCCACTCCCACCTCCACACCTGGAACTCCAACCGCAACCCCGACGTCCACCGTTGCGCCCAGCGTGACCCCGACGGCCACCATTCCGCCCACCGCCACGCCTACGGTTACCGCTACGGTTCCGCCTACCGCCACTCCGACCGCGACGGCAACTGTCGCGCCTAGTGCCACGCCGACCGCGACGGCCACCGTCGTCCCCACTGCGACGCCTACGGCAACTGCTACCATCGCGCCGACGGCCACTCCAAGCGCGACGCCTGTCCCGACCCCGACGGATCTGGAGCTGGTCAATATTTCGGGCCGCGTCGTGACTCAGCCCGGCGACCGGGTCGGGATCGGAGGATTCATCGTGAAAGGGCCGGGCTTCAAGCGCTTCATCGCTCGCGCCCTCGGGCCTTCCATTCGAATCAATGGCCAGCCAGTGCCAGGCACTCTGCAGGACCCGATTCTTGAGCTGCACGACAGCAACGGCAACACCCTGACTAACGACAATTGGCGGAGCTCCCAGCAAACCGAAATTCAGGCGAGCGGTCTCGCACCGGCCGACGATCGCGAATCAGCCATCATCCGCACCGTTCCGGCGGGGAATTACACGGCAATTATCCGCGGCTCGGGCGGTCAAAGCGGCATTGGGCTGATCGAAATTTACGACCTCGGTCAAGTGGCTGCAGTCGAACACGAGAACATGGGACCGGAAGGTCCCGAAGGCTTCACGACCGAGCTTGGGAACCTCTCCGTCCGGGCTGATGTCGGCACCGACGACAACGTCCTGATCGATGGAATTATTCTCCGAGGCGGCAATCCGAAGCGCGTTCTCTTCCGGTCGTTAGGGCCTTCGATCAGCTCGAATGGCGTCCTCGTCGATGGAACCTTGCAGGACCCGATTCTCGAGCTCCACGACGCCAACGGCGCGCTCATCCGCACCAATGATGACTGGCGCGATGCGACCAACGCCTCCGAGATCCAAACCACGGGCCTCGCGCCTCCGAACGATCGCGAGCCGGCGATTCTCCTGACCTTATCGGCCGGGAACTACACGACCATCGTCCGCGGCGTCAATCGCACCACTGGCATCGGTCTTTCCGAGGCCTACAAGCTGGATAATTAGCGGCATTACTTAGATGTAGACGTCGGCCTATGGCCGACGCGAGCGGGACTTGGAACTGCCCACAGCAATCACGTCTCCGCTACGTTCGCCACAGGCGAACGTCTACACAGGGCGCCTTTGCCAAAGGGCTGCGGCGCGGCAGTCTTCGCGTCGCGCTCTGCCGCGAAGCGAAATTGGTGGAGGTAAGGGGATTCGAACCCCTGGCCTCTTCATTGCGAACGAAGCGCTCTACCAACTGAGCTATACCCCCCCGAAGTTTGCGGG
>JBAPMH010000526.1:0-21610 GCA_049278515.1 Chthoniobacterales bacterium | reverse complement strand
GAATTGAACCGGACCTTCAGCGATTTGATTCCGCTCTCGGCGATCTCGCGTTCCTGCAACTGCGCGATCCAGCTTTTCCCTTCCCGCGAACCCTGGCGCAACTCATCGAGATCGCGATCGAATCCGTCCCGGAAAATTCCGCCTTCCTTCAAGACCATGGGCGGATCGTCGATCAGGGCTGTCGCCAACTTCTCCGTCAGCGCCGGCATTTCCTGGAGCGAATCGAAAATGCGGCGGCAAAGCGTTCCCGGTTGCGGCTCTTTTCCAAATTCCGTCCGATCGATCAGCTTCCGCAGCTCGCCTTTCAGCTCCGGGATTTGTTGAAGCGAAACCTTGAGCGCCACGAGGTCGCGCGCGTTCCCGGACGCCTGGCTCAACCGGCCCGCCGCGCGCTCCAGGTCGCGGATCGATTTCAGGCAGGCCCGCAAGCCCGCAAGGAGGTCGGCTTCGTGCAACAGGTCGGCGATGAGCTGTTGACGGGCCTCCAGCTCGGGCAGGTCGCGCAACGGTTGCAAAACCCAGCTCCGCAGCTTCCGTCCGCCCATCGGCGTGACGGTGCGGTCGAGCGCCGCCAGCAGGCTCATGTTTCGCGCGCCACGCGATTCGACCAGCTCGAGGTTCGCCTGGGTCGCGGCATCGAGCAGCACGTAATCGTCCCGCGCATCGCAGCGCAACGACGCCAGGTGATCGACCTTTCGGCGAAGTTGCTGCTTCAGGTAATGCACGATCGCGCCCGCCGCCCCGATCGCCGCCGGCATCTCGCTGCAACCAAAACCGTCCAGCGATTTCACCCGGAAATGTTCGCAGAGGGTGAACCGGGCATGGTCGGTCAAAAACGCGAAATCGTCATAGGCGAACGCGCCCGCAATCTCGCCAAATTCGCCCATTTGCCGCTCACTCACCAAAACTTCCGCCGGCGAAATCCGCGCCAGATCGTCCATCAACGCGCTGACAGCGCCCGCCTCGGTCACCCGAAATTCGCCGGTGCTCGATTCCGCGTAGGCGAAGCCAAACCGGCCTTCGTGAAAATAAACCGCGCCGAGATAATTGGGCCGGTTCGCCTTTAACAAATCGAGCTCGCTCACTGTCCCCGCCGTGATGATCTGGGTGATCTCGCGAGTCACGATCCTCCCTGGCTGCGGCTCGCTGGTTTGATCGCAAATCGCGACCCGGCGTCCCGCCTGGATAAGCTTCGCGATGTATCCCTGGGCAGCGTGATACGGCATGCCGCACATCGGGACGCTGTTGCGATGGGTGAGCGCGAGATTCAAAAGGCCCGACGCTTCCTTCGCGTCCTCGAAGAAGAGCTCGTAAAAATCGCCGAGCCGAAAGAGGAGCAGCGTATCGGCCGGCACGCTGGCGCGGAGCCGCTGGTATTGCTGCATCATTGGGGTGAGCGACTCTGGCATGATGTTTCAGCTTGGAATCAAGGGGGGTGTTTTGCGAGTTTGTAATTCGATCGCCGCGGATGGCGCGTCGCTGACTTTCATCCAGAATACAAAATGAGCGGCGGCCTCTATCAAGCCTTCATCTATTTGCTCGCCGCGATCGTGGCGGTCCCCCTGGCGAAACGTCTCGGGCTCGGTTCGGTCATCGGTTATCTTCTGGCTGGCGCCGTCATCGGGCCCTATGCCTTGCGCCTGGTGGAGGGCGGCGGCGACGTCATGCACTTCGCCGAGTTCGGCGTGATCATGATGCTCTTCGTGATCGGCCTCGAGCTGAAGCCGACGTTGCTCTGGCAACTGCGAAGGCCGATTCTCGGTCTCGGCGGCCTTCAGGTGTTGGCGACTGCTCTGGTCCTCGGCCTGGTGGCGCTCTGCTGCGGCCTGGCCTGGAAATCATCGCTCGCCATCGGCTTGACCCTCGCGCTCTCTTCGACGGCCATCGTGTTGCAATCGCTCGGCGAACGCGGCCTGATGAAAACGCCGGCGGGCGAAAGCTCGTTTGCCGTCCTCCTTTTCCAGGACATCGCAATCATCCCGATCCTGGCCCTGATGCCTTTACTGTCTCTCGATGGGGCCGCCGGACGCGTGAGGCAACCGGGAGTGATCGGCAATCTCCCCGGCTGGCTCCAGGCCCTGGCAGTCGTCGCCGTGGTCATCGGCATCGTTTTCGCGGGGCGCTTCGTGCTCCGCCCGTTTTTTCGCTACATCGCCGGAACGCGCCTGCGCGAGATGTTCACCGCCACCGCGCTTTTTATCGTGGTCGGGATCGCGCTGCTGATGCAAAAGCTGGGGCTCTCCCCCGCGCTGGGGACATTCGTCGCGGGAGTGGTGCTCGCGGAAAGCCAGTATCGGGTCCAACTCGAGGCGGACATCGAACCGTTCAAAGGGCTGCTTCTTGGCCTCTTCTTCATTTCCGTCGGCGCGAGCATCGACTTTGCGCTCATCGCGCAACGTCCCGGCGTGATCGCCTTGATCGTCATTGGCCTCCTCGCGCTAAAGTTCGTTGTTCTCCTGGTCCTGGGCCGCGCCTTCAAACTAAAAGCCGGTGAAGGAATGCTCCTCGCGTTCGCGCTCGCCCAGGGTGGTGAGTTCGGCTTCGTCCTGTTTTCGTTCGCAACCCAGAACGCGGTCCTGCCGGCGGACATCGCTAATTTGCTCGTCGCTTCCGTCGCCCTCAGCATGGCCGCCGCGCCGATCCTCCTCCTGATCGAGGAGAAACTGGTGCGACCGGTCTTTCAAGACTGCAAGCCGGAGCGCGAAGCCGACGAAATCGACGAGCACGACAATCCAGTCATTCTCGCCGGGTTCGGCCGCTTCGGTCATATCGTGGGCCGCTTACTCCGCGCGAATGGATTCCCGACCACGGTCCTCGATCACGACGCCGACCAGGTGGAAACGCTGGCCAAATACGGAATGAAATCGTTTTACGGCGATGCCTCCCGGCTCGACTTGCTCCAGGCCGCCGGTGCGGCCCGCGCGAAGTTATTTGTCCTCGCGATCGATGACGAAGCCAAGGCGCTCCAGATCATCGAGACGGTTCAACAGGAATTCCCGCAGCTGAAGATCCTCGCGCGCGCCACCAGCCGGCAGCACGCTTACGAGATTCTCCGCCTCGGAGTGGACCACGTTTACCGCGAGACCCTCGGGAGCGCTCTCGATCTCAGCGTCGACGCCCTCCGCGAACTCGGCATGGACGAACGCCGCGCGCGGCGCGCCACGGAAATTTTCCGTAAACACGACGAAGCTTCCGTCCGCGAGATGGCAAAGTTACCGGACGACGACGAGGCCTACGTTTCCATCGCGCGCAAACATATCGAGAACCTCGAACGCGCCCTGGCTTCCGACACCGGAATGCGCGAAGAACAGGACACGCGGAACTAAGCGACCACAGTTCCCTCCACCGCTGTCCGTTCTGCAAAGAGCGCGCTCAACCGCTGCGTTATCGGCCCGATCTCGCCCCCGCGGATCGTCCGGCCGTCCAGTTGAACGACGCCGGCGAGCTCACCCATCGTGCCGGTGCAGAACACTTCGTCGGCGGCAAAAACGTCCTCCGGCATCAGGTCCATCTCGCGGCATGAAATGGCGTTCGCCCGACAGATTTCGAGAACGGTAGCGCGCGTGATCCCTTCCGGACAGGCAACGACCCGCGGCGTAGCCAGCTCTCCATTCCGGACGATGAAAATATGGGTCGCGTTCGTTTCGGCCACGAAGCCGCGCGTGTCGAGCATGAGCGCGTCGTCGGCTCCGGCGTTGTTGGCTTCGATCTTGGCCAGGATCGAATTCAGCAAATTCGCGTGATGAATTCGCGGATCCAGTATCTCAGGCGGCGGCCGGCGCATCCTGCTCGTAATCAGGGTCAGCCCAGTTTTCGCATAAACGGGAGCTTTGTGTTCCGCGAGCACGATCAACGTCGGGCCGGCCTGGTTCAGGCGCGGATCCATCCCCGAGGTAATTTTGACGCCGCGCGTCAGGGTCAGGCGAATGTGAACCCCATCGCGCATCTTGTTCGCGGCCAGCGTCCGTTTGATTTCGTCGATAATTTTTTCGTCCGGGGGAATCTCCGCAAAAGCGAGCGCTTCCGCCGATCCTCGCAATCGCGCCAGATGTTCGGGCAGCTTGAAAATACGTCCTTCGTAGAGCCGCAATCCTTCCCAGACCGCATCTCCACCCTGCACCGCCGAATCGAACGGACTGATCCCGGCTTCATCGCGATGGACCAGCCGCCCGTTGATGTTTACCAGCAGGTCGCGGTTCTTTTCGTGGAAGCGCTGGAGCATAGAGGGCCGATACGACCTATGTGACCTATTCCTTAACGCAATCGATATTGGTAGAGACGCTCATAATACTCGCGAGAGGGCTCGTAGACTTCTCGCAGGTGCTCCGGAACCGGCGCCGGCTCGCGGTGCGAAGGCTTGCGAAACCCGATCGATTTCTCCACCTCCCCGTACCAATGCTTCGCCCAAACACCGTCGGTCTCCCGCAGTCCCGGCGGCCAGGACAGCATTGCCCTGGTAAACTCGAGGCCGACGGCTTCGCATAACATTCTTAGGATTCTCTCCGGATTTTCGAGCACGTCCCGGGCGTCGACCACCGGCGGCACGGAGCCTGTCTCCGCGCAAACCCAATCGAAGATCTCCGCCTGCTGAACGAACCCGATGTCCTCCAGCGCCGGATCGTTGTTTTTCTTGAGGTAAGAAATTATCACCTCCGCAGGATCGCGAATGAGGAAGCAATTCGTCACGCGCGCCAGCCAGGCTCGATCGATCTCGGGCAGGAGATGATGCGTCATCTGTTTCTGGTAATAGATGCGTTTGCCGCCGGGAACCGCGCCGGTTAGTTGCGCGACCACCTTACGCCAGTCGGTTTCGCCGTGCGCGATCACTTCTGCGGCGCCGGGATGGTCGAGGCCGGTCTTGTTCAAATAGTAAGCGTAGAACGGTTCGTCGCAGACGAAGGTGTCGGGCCGGTTTCCCCACGCGCGCATCATCGCGGTGGAAATGTTACGCGGGCCCGACCACATGGCGATGCGGATTGAGTCGCTCTCCGGCATGCCAAGGTTTTTAACCGCGAAATTCCGCGAAAACCAAATGAATTCCTCTCACAGAGCCACTTACACCTTACCGTTCGAATTACAAAAGAAGCCGGGGCGGCATGCGATCGGCTGCTTTTGTTCGAGTGCGGAACTGCCGAACAAAGTCATGAAAATAATCATCTACGCATTTCTATTTCTATTTCTGTTCGCTCCACTCAGTCGCGCCATGGAGCAGTCCGTTCTCGCGCGCGTTACCGTTTACTGGGCCAGCGGCGGGCGCGGTTCCGATCGCTGGACGCGGCGGCACATTTGTTCTACCGGCCAGCGATTGCGCGTCGGCCATTGCGCGGTGGATCCGCGCCGGATCCCGTATGGCAGCAAAGTGACGTTCCCGGACGGCACGCTCCTGGCCGTCGACACCGGTTCCGCCGTGAGAAGCCGTAAAGCTGCACGACGTTCCGGCCGGACGGCGCCCGAACGAAACGCGATTGTCATCGACCGGTTTTTCGAGACGAAACAGGAGGCGCTGAGCTGGGCGCGACGGAATCCGTACTTCATGCTTGTCCGAGTTTCGCCACCCGATTTGCGCAGCGGTCCCTCCTTCGCGCAGTCCCGGAAAACCGCGCAGTCGGCGAACCTTCTGCCGGCGTCGGCTCCGGCCCCGTTCCGAGTCGCCAACGCTCCTCGACCGTCTCCTCAGGACCGTCCGGTCCGGCGGCCAGGCTGGATGCCGTAGCGGAAGCATCGGGACACACAGGCCCCTCCCACATTTGGCTTCGCGCCGCGGAGCAAATGTGAAACATTCGCGGCTCCTATGAAACGAATGCTGTGCGCCGCTCTCCTTCTCTTTCCGCTTGCCGTATTGGCGGCCGATCCGCCGGCGAAACCGCCGCTCACTCCGGCTGATAATCTCGTCGTCGACGGGGTGCCTCCGATTCCCGGCGAACTGCCGGAACAAGTCGGCCGCTATACGGAATCGCGCGCCGCCTCGTTCCAAAACTGGCATCCTCTCCGGGCAGAAATGCTGATCACCACGCGGTTCGGCGACACAAATCAACTTCACCAGGTCAGTCAACCCGGGGGGGCCCGGACGCAGCTCACCTTTTTCCCCGATCGCGTCGAAGGCGGATCCTTCGAGCCGACCAAAGGCGAATATTTCATTTTTACCAAGGGCGCGGGCGGCGCTGAATTCTTTCAGAATTACCGTTACGACCTGGCCACCGGGGACATCACGTTGCTGACCGATGGAAAGTCGCGGAACAGCAGCGCGTCGTGGAGCAACAAGGGCGACCGGATCGCCTACACCTCGACGAGGCGGAATGGCGCCGATAATGACATCTATGTCGAATCGCCGCTCGATCCGAAGACGGACCGGCTCCTCGCGGAAGTAAAGGGCGGCGGCTGGGGGGTTGCCGACTGGTCGCCGGACGACAAACAACTGCTGGTGATTGAGTACGTTTCCGTCAACGAAAGCTACCTCTGGTTGTTCGATGCCCAGACTGGCGCGAAAAAAGAAATCATCCCGCGGCCTGCGGAAGGGGCTGAAAAAGTTTCGTATTCTGAAGCGCTCTTTTCGAAGGACGGAAAAGGGATTTTTGTAACGACCGACCGCGAATCGGAATTCCAGCGGCTGGCGTATATCGATTTGGCGAGCGGGAAGCACACCTATCTGATTCCGGACGCGCGTTTTGACGTCGATGGCTGGGATCTGAGCGACGACGGAAAGCAAATTGCCTATACCTTCAATGAAAACGGCCTCAGCACGCTCCACCTGGCCGAAGTAATGATGGCTGGTGGCGCGGCCAAGCTTGGCCCTCCCAGGGAACCGACGTTTAATCCGCCTCTCGCCGCCACCGTTATCTCCGGGGTGCAATTTCATCGGGACTCGAAACAGGGATTACTTGCGTTCAAAGTCGGCGGCGCCCGGTCGCCCTCCGATGTTTATACCTGGTCCTTTGGCGGCGGAAAGAATACGACCGCCCGCTGGACCGCGAGCGAGACGGGCGGTATTCCCGCGAAACAATTCTCGGAACCCGAGCTCGTGAAATGGAAGACTTTCGACGGGAAGGAAATCACCGGCTTCCTCTATAAGCCGGACCCCGCCAAATTCCCGGGCAAGCGGCCGGTCATTATTAACATCCACGGCGGACCGGAGGGGCAATCGCGCCCGACCTTCCTTGGCCGGAACAGCTACTTCATCAATGAGCTCGGTTGCGCGATAATCTATCCCAACGTTCGCGGCTCGACCGGCTACGGGAAAACTTTCGTGAAGCTGGATAATGGCTTTAAGCGCGAAGATTCTTACAAGGACATTTCCGCGTTGCTCGATTGGGTCCCATCGCGGGCCGAGCTGGATGCGACGCGGGTCATGGTGACCGGCGGCTCCTACGGTGGATTCATGACTTTGCAGGTCGCGTGGAATTACGCGGACCGCATCCGCTGCGCGCTCGATGTGGTCGGGATGTCAAACCTGACCACCTTCCTCAAAAACACAGAGAGTTACCGCCGCGATCTCCGCCGGGTCGAATACGGCGATGAACGCGATCCAAAGATGGCGGAGTTTCACGAGAAAATTGCGGCGTTGAACAACGCCCAGAAAATCACGAAGCCGCTCTTTGTTGTGCAAGGGTTCAACGATCCGCGGGTGCCGAAGACGGAAGCGGAACAAATCGTCGGCACTCTAAAAAAGCAGAACACGCCGGTCTGGTTTCTTATGGCGAAGGACGAAGGACATGGCTTCGCCAAAAAGAAGAACGCTGACTTCCAGTTCTACAGCACGGTGCAGTTCATGCGGGAATTCTTGCTGAAGTAACAAGGAGGAGCGGTTTACAAACCGCCAGAAAAAAACGGCGGTTTGTAAACCGCCGCTCCTTGAAACGGCATCTGATTCGGTGGCGACATACGATTGAGAGTCGTGAAGCTGTTCCTTGCCATCATCGCGCTCGCCTTTGCTCTCGTGGCGGACGCAAACGCCGAGGAGTCATTGGTCCCCAATCCCAAGCTCACGCCCGGCAGAGTGGCCCGCACGGACAAAGAGCGGGGCGGTGTAACTGCTGCGATGGAGCAAAAGGTCTTCGCGCGCTACCGCCTGCCCTGGTCCCGGCGAGCGGAATTCAAAATCGACCATCTCATCCCGCGGGAACTAGGCGGAGCGGACAGCATCGACAATCTTTGGCCGCAGGCTGTCCGGGTGAAACCTTATGGCGCGGATCGAAAGGAATTGCTGACGGAGGTTCTGCTCACGCGCATCGCGAAAGGGCAAATCACGCTGGCCCAAGCGCAGGAGGATATCCGGCGCGATTGGATCGATGCATTCATCGACCACGTCGGAATGGTTTACCTGAAAGGCGGGCTGACGCCGGCTACCGATTAGGAAGAAAACTTCCCGTAGACCGCGACGAGCGGATATTTGCAACGATTGCTCGTCCAATAATCGCTCGCGAAACCGCTCTTGGTCCGAATGACTACGTGACCGGCGGTACCGTGTCCAAAAACAAGGACAGCACCGATCGGCGCCGCGTACTGATCGTGAATCGGCAGCTTCTTGAATCCGTAATTCTGGACCAATTCATCGCCCGCCTGCGTGGCGTAGTTCGTCTTGGGATAGGAATTGATCACGCCAGAGTCGAAGAGCGCCTGTTTGACATACTGCCAGCAGCGCGATTTCGAGCGCGCATTGGCGCGCTCCTGGGCAATCGTGGCGGCGTGGCGCAACCGGGGATCAAGGCGAGTATCGACCGGGGCGTCAGGGTGAACCACGGGGATATTCCAGTAGCGATGGACGATCCGGGCGGATGTGGGCGTGCCGTCAAAATTCCGATAATAGAAGCGAGATTTCGAAGGCGCGAGGCCCGCGGATCGCACATTCACTGTGGTACTTATCAACGCGCAGCCAGTCAGACAAACAAACAAGAGAAAACGTTGCACGCACGCTCTGTATGCAAGGGGCGTACCAGCATGACAAGTCTTTTTCCAACTCATTGTGAAGATTTTTTGCGATTACGGCTGATCGAAGGTCGGCGACTAAAATTTTGAGAAAATATAAGAGAAACTGGAGCACCTTAACGTTCACACCTCGTTGCTTAAATAAGACTTAAGTCGTACCTCTGAAATCAGTCATGAGTCAGTTTCCGGAAGAACAAACCAAAAGCGGTTCCTTTAAACGGCAGGAAGATGCGTTCCGCGATTGGGTGAGGTGCGATGGCTCGACAGCCTACCAGCCTGAGCGCGGCCGTTATCATCTCTATGTTTCCTTCGCCTGCCCTTGGGCGCACCGCACCATCATCTTGCGCAAACTCAAGGGACTCGAGGAGACGATCGGGATGACAGTGGTCGATCCCGTGCGCGACGAGCGCGGCTGGGCTTTTCGCGATGGTCCCGGCCATTCCGAAGATTCGATTAACGGGTTCAAGTTTCTGAGCGAAGCCTACCAGGCGACCGATCCAAACTACCGGGGACGCGTCACGGTTCCTGTCCTGTGGGACAAGAAAACAAAACGGATCGTGAGCAATTCGGACGATGACCTCCTGCGGATGTTGAACAGCGAATTCAGCGATTTTGCCACGAACCCCTACGACTTCTACCCGGCTGATCTCCGGAATGAAATTGAGGCACTCAACAAGACGATTTACGAGCGGGTGAATAACGGCGTTTACCTGGCCGGCTTCGCGACCCGCCAGAAACCTTACGAGCGCGCCGCGAACCGGCTCTTCGAAACCCTCGACGAGCTGGATGCGCGGCTCGCCACGAGCCGTTATTTATTTGGCGGGCGGATGACGGAAACGGACTGGCGACTATTCCCCACCCTCATTCGCTTCGACGCGGTCTATCACGGCCATTTCAAATGCAACGTGCGCCGCATTGTCGATTATCCGAATCTCTGGCCTTACCTGCGCGACCTCTATCAGCACGACGGCGTCGCCGAGACGGTGAACTTTGACCACATCAAGCGCCATTATTACATGACGCACAATGAAATTAATCCGACGCGGATCGTGCCAATCGGCCCTGCCCTCGACTTGGATGCGCCCCACGGGCGCGAGGCGTTAGAGACGTGAATAGCGACTGGTGATCCGTGAATGGACCCAGCCATTCACAATGCCGGTCGCTCCAGGCCGGCAACTAGCGCTTGGCGTAGACGCCGATCAACGGACGCTTCGACGGCGTGGGCGAGCGGAAATCGCTCACGAAGCCGTTCTTGGTCCGAATCTCAACATGACCGGCAGCCCCGCGAGCGCTGTAGACCAGGACCGAGCCGATCGGAGCTTTGAAGGGATCGCGGATCGAGAGTTTCGTGAAGCCGTAGCTATTTACCAGCTCGTCGGCGGCCTGCTTGGCCATGGCGGTCTTGGGCCGTGAATCGACGGCGCCGGAAGCCAACAGCGCTTCTTTGACATAATGCCAGCAACGCGACTTGGAGTGCGCATGCGCTCGTTCCTGGGCGATCGTGGCGGCCCGCATCAGCGTCGGGTTCACCCGGGGATCGACTTTGGCGGTGGGATAGACCAGCTTCTTTTGCTCGTATTTTTCGACGATAGGAGCCGAGACGGTCTTGCCGTTGTGGTCTTTGAAGACGAATTGCGGTTCAAAATTGAGGTTATCAGTCTTCGCCGCGGAGGCCGAAAGGACCAGGGCGCAGGCCGAAAAAACAGTGAGCAGGAGAATAATTTTTCGCACGGAAGCGCCCCCTATGCACTCGATCGGGGCCTCCCGCAAACGATTTCTTACGATTTCTTTCATAAAAAGGGCCGGCAGCGTTGCCAGCGTCCCCCTATCCAGCAGGTTGTGGTCCGGCAAACGTTGAAATCTATTCCTAGGCGGGGAATTATCCGGATGCGAATCGGCTTGGCTTCCGCGGTCCTGGCTGCGGCCGTGGCCCTAAGTGGCTGCGCCGCAACGACCCAATCGCGCGCAATCCCCGGGACGGCGCAAAAGACCGTCTTTGTCGTCCACCACGGAAGTCTGCATACGGGACTGGCCGTAAAACGGTCCGATATTCCGCCGGGCCATTGGCCGGCCAGCGCCGATTTTGGGGACTCTAGATATATAGAGGTCGGCTGGGGCGACGACGACGGTTACCGGAAACCGCTCACCTCCGGCATCGCCATGAAAGCCCTTTTGGGCGATCGGGAAACGGTCCTTTTCGCCGAAGGGTTTAGTCAGCCGGTCCGGCGCAAGTACCTCGACCCGAAATTCACAGTGCTCGCGGTCGGGCTGTCCGAAGCCGGACTCGCCGCCCTTTGCGATCACATCCAGCGAACCTACGCCCCGGACGAAAAGGGTCGGCCGATCCGGTTGGGCAACGGCTGGTATCGCGCCCGGGGCACCTATTCCGCGTTCAACACCTGCAACACCTGGATTGCAGCCGGATTGCAGAAGGCCGGCTGTCCGATCTCGGCGGCTTTGTGCCTTACCTCGGGGCAATTGCTCGGCCGAGTCCGGCCTTTCGCCCGGGTCCTTTCGACCAAACCTTAAAGCGCACTGAACAAAAAATATCTCCGGCGACGTTTCTCCTATTGACAGTCTATAGGAAGCCGGGGACAATCGGCTCCTACAGATAATCTATATGAGCAATCGCGACGACGAATTCACGGCCGACCTTCTCCAGGGAACTCTCGACCTCCTGGTTCTCAAAGCCCTTTCGGCCCAGGCCCTCCACGGCCTCGCCGTTTCCACCCGCATTAACCAAATCACCAAGGGCACGTTCGATGTGAAGCCCGGTTCGCTCTTTCCCGCCCTCCACCGCATGGAAGAAGCCGGCTGGCTAAAATCGGAGTGGGGCGAATCGGAAAACAATCGCCGGGCGAAATTCTACAGCCTCACCCGGGCTGGACGGCGCCAGCTCGAAACCGAGACGGAAGATTGGCAGCGAATCTCGCTCGCCATCGGCAGCGCGCTCCGGGCGACGTAACGGCATGAAGCTTTTTTCCAAAGCGGTCAATCTGCTGCGCAATCTCGCCCGCCGCCGCGCCGTGGAACGCGATCTGGCCGCGGAAGTCGATTCCTACCTTGATCTCTCCACCCATCGTAAATTGAGAGATGGTTTGAGCGAACCGGCAGCTCGCCGGGCCGCGCTCATCGAGCTGGGCGGCGCCGAGCAGGTCAAGGAACAGGTCCGCGAAGTGCGCCTTGGCCATTGGCTGGAAACGCTGCTCAAGGATGTCCGCTTCGGCTTGCGCTCGTTGGGCAAGAGTCCTGGCTTTACCGCGGTTGCGCTCCTCACCCTCGCTCTCGGCATCGGCGCGAACACCGCCATCTTCAGCATCATTCACACAGTCATCCTGCGTCCGCTGCCGTATCCGCAACCGGCTCGGCTCGTAAAGATTTGGCCGGACAGACCTCTCGTCTCGACCTCGAAAGCCGATTTTTTGGAAATAAAAACACGGGCGCGCTCGTTTGAAGACATCGCCGCCTACAGCAATTGGGGATTTACGCTGACGGGCACCGGCGAGCCGGCGAAGCTCGAGGGCGCTCGGACAACCGCGAACCTGTTTTCGGTCCTGGGCGCCGACGCGGCAAGCGGACGCGTGTTCGCGTCGGATGAGGATCAGCCCGGGAAGAGCGATGTCGTGTTGCTCAGCCATGGACTGTGGCAAAGCCGCTTTGGTTCGGATCGGGCGATCGTCGGCCGGACGATCACGATCGATGGCAAGAATCTTACCGTGGTGGGTGTAATGCCGAAGTGGTTCAATTTCCCGGAGGGAATGACACGCGACCTCTGGATCCCCGCGACTCTCGATCGCAGCCTGGCGGAAGATTTCGCCTCGGGTTATTTAACGCTTCTTGGTCGTCTAAAACCCGGAGTCACCACTGAGCAGGCGCGTTCGGAAATCATGGCCGTCGCCCGAAGCGTTCGCGAGCAACGTCCTAACATTCCCGCGGAGTATGGCAGCCGCGCGGAGGTCAATTCGCTGCAAAGCGAGAGCGTCGCGCGTATCCGGCCGACTCTGTTCATTCTCCTGGGAACGGTCGGCCTGGTTCTGCTCATCGCCTGCGCGAACGTCGCGAATCTGCAGCTGGCGCGGACGAGCAACCGGCAACGCGAGCTGGCTGTTCGAGCGGCCCTGGGCGCCAGCCGTGCCCGTCTCGTTCGCCAGCTCCTTACCGAAAGTCTGCTGCTTTCGATCCTGGGTGGCGCCGCGGGAATTGTGCTCGCTTATGTCGGGCTCGATTTTCTTCTCACTCTGATCCCCGCCGACACCCCGCGCACTGCGGAAATCTCCATCAGCGCAAACGTGCTCGCGTTTTCGCTGGGCATCTCTGCTCTCGCCGGCGTCCTCTTTGGGCTCGCCCCTGCGCTGCAAACTTCCAGTCCCGACCTCCAATCGCCGTTGAAAGAAGGAGGCCGCAGCTCGAGCAGCGGCGGCGGCCGCTTGCGTTCGCTCCTCGTGATCTCGGAAGTAGCACTGGCCCTGACGCTCGTCATTGGCGCAGGACTGCTCATCAAAAGCTTCTGGCGGCTGCAACGCGTCAATCCCGGTTTCGAGGCCGACCAGGTCATCTCGTTTCAGCTTTCTCCGGCGGATTTCGACAACGCACCGGACCGCGCCCGCACTTATTACCGTCAGATCCTCGAGCGGCTCGCGCATCTGCCCGGCGTACAATCCGTTGGCGGCGTCCATCTCCTGCCGATGGGCGACAGCAACTGGGATCCGGCTCTGAGAATCGAAGATCGCCCGTTGCCGCCGGGCGCCTCGGCGGAAAGCGTGAACTGGCGCCTGGTCACTGCCGATTATTTTCGGACGATGAGCATTCCGTTGCTCAAGGGCCGCGCTTTCACCGAGGCCGACAATGAAAACAGCGAGAGAGTCGCTCTGATCAACGAAACCCTCGCCCGCAAATATTGGCCGGGCGAGGACCCGCTCGGGAAGCGGATCAATACCGGGTTTGAAGGCAAAGGCGTCTGGGTCACCATTGTCGGCATCGTCGGCGATGTCCGGCAACAGAGTCTGCGCGAACCGACGGTGCCGGAAATGTATCGCCCGTTCTTTCAGCACAAGGAATTACCGCCGCTGACGATCATGATCCGCACCGCGACTTCAGCCGCGGGCGTGGCGCCCTCGATCCGCAGCGCGGTTTGGTCGATCGACAAAAACGTGCCGATCACTGATCTCCAGTCGATGACGGCCGTCGTCGCGCAATCCATTTCCCAATCGCGTTCCACCATGCTGATGTTGACGGCGTTCGCCGCGATCGGGCTCGTGCTTGGCCTGATCGGTGTCTACGGCGTCATCTCTTATTCGGTCGCGCAACGGACGCACGAGATCGGAGTTCGCATGGCCCTCGGCGCAAAATCCAGCGACGTCCTGAAGTTGGTGCTCGGGCAGGGATTGCGGCTCACCGTCATTGGCGCTGCTCTGGGATTGTTGGGCGCGTTCGGACTGACCCGTTTAATGGCGAGCCTCCTCTTCGGTGTCAGCGCCAGCGATCCAATCACCTTCGCGGTGGTGACCGTGTCGCTCACGCTCGTCGCGTCGCTCGCCTCCTACCTACCGGCCCGCCGCGCCGCGAAGCTCAGCCCGATGCTCGCCCTCCGTTACGAATAACACCCATGGCGTTCCTTTCCCGTCTCACCAGTCTTTTGCGCAACCTCGCCCGCCGCCAGGCGATGGAACGCGATCTCGCGGAGGAAGTGAACTCTTATGTGGACCTCGCGACGCAACGCAAAATCAAGGAGGGGCTGAGTGGACCGGACGCGCGCCGCGCCGCCGTTCTCGAATTGGGCGGGACCGAGCAGGTGAAGGAACAGGTCCGCGAGGCCCGGCTGGGATTCAGCCTGGACACCTTCGGCCAGGACCTGCGCCAGGCCGCTCGATCACTGCGAAAGAAGCCGGCCTTCACCCTCGCCGCCATCACCGCGCTAGCACTCGGGATCGGCGCGAATGCCGCCATCTTTACCGTCGTCCGTGGCGTCCTGCTGAAGTCGCTCCCGCTGCCCGAGCCCGACCGTCTCGTCTCGGTAGGCGAAATCGCGCCGACGGGATCGCTGACAGCGGTGCCGTATCAAAACTATCTCGATTGGCGCGGCGCTCAGCACGTCTTTACCGAGATGGGCGCGCGGTTGCCGTTTGGCGGCATTCTTGTGGCTGGCGGCCAACCCGAACGGCTTTTCGGCCGATGCGTCACCGCGAGTTTTTTCCCTACGCTTCGAATTGTGCCTCAACTCGGAAGATTCTTCGACGAATCCGAAGATCGAATGGGAGGCGAACGTGTGATGGTGATCGGCGATGCGCTTTGGCGCCGGCTCTTTGCGGCTGACGCTTCGGTGGTGGGAACCAGCGTCCAATTCAATGGCGGCAGCTGGACGATAATCGGAGTCCTCCCACGCGACTTTGATTTCTACGGGCGCACCAATGGGTACAACGACTTCTTCATCCCGCTTGGACAACTCCAGCAGCAGGACAACAGCGGGCGCGGATACCCGGTCCGCATCACCGCGCGGCTCAAGGATGGCGTGAGCGAACACGACGCTCGCGTCGAAATGCTAACCCTGGCGAAGCGTTCCGCCCTGCAATATCCCCAAACCGACACCGGTAATCCGATCGACGTTCGCTTGTTCCTCACCGATTACGTCGGCGAGACGAAGAACGCCCTCATGATGATCTCGGCCGGGGTCGTTCTCCTGCTCTTGATCGCGTGCGCGAACGTAGCCAACCTGACCCTGGCCCGCGCGACGACTCGCCAGCGCGAAATTGCCTTGCGTCTCGCGCTGGGGGCTTCGAGGCGGCGCGTTATCCGGCTGCTTCTCACCGAATCGATGCTGCTCGCTCTCGTTGGCGGCGTAGCCGGCTGCTTTCTCGCCTACGCCGGCGTGGAGTTCTTCAAGGCCATGGCGCCAGATTCGTTGCCCCGGCTCGCGGAGACAACGGTGGATGCCTGGGCCCTGGCGGCGACATTGCTGGTCACGGTCGGCAGCGCCATTCTGTTTGGCCTGGCGCCGGCCCTGCAAGTTACCCGTCCGAATTTGGATGCGACCCTCAAAGAAGGCGGTCGGCAATCTTCCGGCGGCGCCGCGACCCGCAAGTTTCGCAACGCCCTCGTCGTTACCGAGCTGGCATTGTCCCTCACGCTGCTGATCGGGGCCGGACTTCTCGTCCAGAGTTTCCGCAAGTTGATCGATGTGAATCCCGGGTTCGAAACGCGCAACGTCCTCACCTTCCGCCTGCGCCTGCCCGAGATGAAGTACCCGGAACCAGCGCAGGCCACGGGTTTCCTGAAAGAGGCGCAACGCCGATTGCAGCGACTTCCCGGGGTGGAAAACGTCGCGCTCGCGACCGGCTTTCCCATGGGTCGCTCGTCGGCGAACCTTTATTGGATTGAAGGGACCCCGGAGCCGAAGAACGCCGCTCAATGGCCGGTGAGTGTGTTGCTGGCGGTGAGCGAAAGCTACCATCAGGCACTCGGCATTCCGCTCCTCGCCGGCCGGCGTTTCAATGAGCAGGATCGGGCTGACTCGCCGCCGGTCGCAATTGTGGATGACGAATTGGCGCGCCGCGCCTTTCCCGGAATGGATTTGTCAGGCGTCATTGGCCGCCGTCTCCGGTTCGAAGGGAATGACGAAGCGTGGCGCGAGATCATCGGCATCGTCGGGCACGTTCGCCAGGACGGGCTCGATGAAAATCCGCGCCCGGAAATCTACCGGCCCTGGACGCAGTTGAACCAAAGACGCATCGGAGAATGGCTCCACGCCATGGACATTATCTTGAAGACCAACTCGAACCCCATGGCACTGGTCTCCGCAATAAAGCGCGAAGTCCAACAAATCGATCCCGATCAACCGCTCGGCCCGGTTGCCACCCTCGAATCGCTCCTCGACGAATCCCTGGCGCCGCGCCGGGTTAATGTTGTTTTGCTCGGCACCTTCTCGGCGGTGGGCCTGCTCCTCGGAGTCATCGGGCTCTATGGGGTGATGAGCTACACCGTGAGCCAGCGTACCCAGGAGATCGGCGTGCGCATCGCGCTCGGCGCGCAAGAGGGCGACGTCCTGAAGCTGATCCTGGGCGAAGGAATGCTCATGGCGCTGGCCGGCACCGCCCTGGGCGTAGCAGGCGCCTTCGGTCTTACCAGACTGATGTCCAGCCTGCTCTTCGGCATCTCTGCGTCCGATCCCCTCACCTATGCATCAATCTCGCTCCTAATCATCTTCGTCGCGCTGCTCGCCTCCTACATCCCGGCGCGCCGCGCCGCGAAACTCAGCCCGATGCTCGCCCTTCGTTACGAATAAGAACCATGTCGCTCTCCCGCCTTGCCAGTCTGTTCCGAAACCTCATCCGTCGCCGCAGAGTCGAGAGCGATCTGGCCGCGGAGGTTGACTCCTACGTCGATCTCTTGATCCAGCGAAAAATTAAGAGCGGCCTGAGCGAACCCGAGGCGCGCCGTGAAGCGCTTATCGAGCTGGGCGGCAGCGAGCAGGTAAAGGAGCTCGTGCGCGACGCGCGCCTGGGGCATTTCCTCGAAACCCGAATGCAGGATGTCCGCTTTGCCTTTCGCAGCCTGCGCAAAGCTCCGGTCTTTTCGCTTACTGTTACGCTCGTCCTGGCCCTCGGCATCGGCGCCACCGCGCTCATGTTCACCATCGTGAACGCAGTCCTCCTGAAAGGTCCGCCGTTCTCCGAAGCCGACCGGCTTGTGATGCTCTGGCAGGATTTGCCGCAGGAAAAACGCGTTTCGTTCTCTACTCGTGAGT
Source organism: Chthoniobacterales bacterium (assembly GCA_049278515.1). Taxonomy (GTDB): domain Bacteria; phylum Verrucomicrobiota; class Verrucomicrobiia; order Chthoniobacterales; family UBA10450; genus AV80. The sequence goes on along the minus strand of JBAPMH010000526.1, from coordinate 3,948 downwards.
TCACGGTCTGGCGCGACCAGTCCCAGCTTTTTGAGAGCCTCTCGGCTATGACCGGGAGCGGTTTCACCCTCACTGGCCGGGGCGATCCGGAGCTGGTCATCGGCCACCGAGTCACGCCTTCGTTCTTCCAAACTCTCCGGGCCGCTCCCGCTCTCGGCCGCGTCTTTCTGGAAACGGAAGGAAAATTCGGGCAGGACCGCGTGGTTATTCTGAGTCACGCGTTTTGGCGCGACAAATTCTCGATGCGTCGTGACGCGCTCGGTGAAAACCTGATCCTGAACGGCAAGCCTTACACGATCGTGGGGGTGATGCCGGAGGAGTTCGATTTTCCTCGCCGCGAAGTCAAACTTTGGGTCCCCGCAGCCCTCGACGCGCCGTTGCATCAGGAAAATCTCGACGCCCATTTTCTTCGCGCGCTCGGCCGATTGAAACCAGGCGTGACGCCGGAGCAATTGCAGGCCGAGATCAATGTTCTGGGCTCCCGGGTCAATGCGCCGGATGACGATACCGTCCGTAAGTTTTACGCGGTCAGCTTGGGAGAAATGTTCGCCGGCGATCTGCGGCGACCGCTTCTCGTGCTCCTAAGTGCGGTGGCATTCCTGCTTCTCATCGCCTGCGCTAATGTCGCCAATCTTATGCTCGCGCGCGCCAGCTCGCGCCAGTCGGAGATGGCGATTCGCAGCGCGATGGGCGCGAGCCGGCGGCGCTTGATTGCGCAACTCTTAACCGAAGCAGCGATCCTCGCGGCGATCGGCGGCGCCCTCGGAATTGGGCTCGCCGCATGGGGGCTCGACGTGCTGAAGGCATTCACCGGCTCTAATCTGCACGAGCTCTTGCACGCTCGCCTTGATGGCTGGGCCCTGGCTTTTGTCGTCGCTGTCGCCGGGGTGGCCGGACTTGCCTTTGGCCTTGGTCCAGCCTTCGCCGCCTCGCGCATCGACCTTCAGGATTCGCTCAAAGGCGGTACCCGTTCGAGCGGCAATCCCGGCGCGGAACGAACCCGGCGCGCGCTTGTTTTGGTCGAAGTTGCGCTCGCCTGTGTGCTGCTCATCGGTTGCGCGCTGATGTTGCGGAGCTTCGTCGCTCTCGCTCACGCGAATCCCGGATTTCGCCCGCAGAATCTCGTCGTCACCGACACTTTCCTGACCCAGGAACTTTATCCCGATTCCGAGCGCATGATTCGGTTCTACCGCGAATCGCTCCCCGCTATCCGGGCGTTGCCGGGCGTCGAGTCCGCCGCGGTCGTTACCCACCTGCCGTTTGGGGGCGAAACCTGGGGCAACAGCTACGAGGTTGAAGGGCAACCGACGCCGGCCGGAGTCCAATTGACCGCCCAGATCCGTCCCATCAGCTCCGGCTATTTTTCCACCATGCAGATTCCGTTGAAAGAAGGCCGCGAGATTACCGAGCACGACGATGAGGGCGCCGCGAAAATCGCCATCGTGAATGAGGCCTTCGCGCGGAGACATTGGCCTAACGAGAGCCCGCTCGGGAAACGGGTCCGTTACGGGACCGACTGGCTGTCGATAGTCGGCGTCTGCGGGAGCATCAAGCATCTGAGTTTGGAAGGCCCGCCCGATGCCGAGATTTACATCCCTTACCCGCAAACCCACACCGGCGCGCTCGCTTTCGTCGGGCGCGCGCTCAACTTCGTCATTCGCTCGAGCGCGCCCGGCAGCGTCGCCTCATCCTCGCGAACAGCCATTCACGCGCTCGACGCCGGACTCGTCGTCAAGGTCAACACCATGGAAGCGCTCATCGACGATTCCATCGCCCGACCTCGACTTCGCACCTGGCTCATCGGCGTTTTCTCGATCTTCGCCCTCACCCTCGCCTGCCTCGGCATCTATGGCGTCATCGCCTATCTGGTCACTCAGCGTTACAAAGAGATCGGCATTCGCATGGCCCTCGGCGCGACACGCGCGAACATTCTGCAGCTCATCCTTGGCCGCACCTTCAAACTCACCGCTCTCGGTATCGTCGCCGGCTTGGTCGCCGCCTTTTTCCTCACCCGCTTCCTCAGCTCAATCCTCTTCGGCGTCACCACCCACGACATCGTCACCTTTGTCGCCGTCCCTCTTTGCCTCATCGCCATCGCCCTCCTCGCCGGCTACCTCCCCGCCCGCCGCGCCACCCGCATCGATCCCGTCAGCTCGCTTCGCTACGAGTGATGGTAGCTCTGAGTTTTTTGATTGCTTTTCATTTTCGATTCACGGTAGCTTCTTCGACGTGCCCCCCGCGCTCAAAGTCCCCCTGCACGTTTTCGCGACCGGCGATTTCCTCACTGATCGCCGAAAAGCCAAACCAACCCCAACATAAAACCTCCATGAGCAACCAGTCTAAGACCGCCAAAGATTACGTCAGCATCTGGGCCGATCTCCTCGGACGGGCCCAGAAAGATCCCGCCCTCAAGAAGAGACTGATCGCATCGGCCCTCGATGAACTCAAAGCCCTGGGTTTCATGGTGGAAACAGAGGAGGCCGGCAAGGCCGTTGAGCAGGCCGTCCGAACCGCTGTAGAGAATCCGAACATGGTTGACGTGCTCAAGCACCTCGCATCGGGGAATCACGGGGTCCAGACGACCACGAACGCTGACCCCGATTATATCAAGGCGGAAGCCAAAATTCACGGGCTGGTGCTCACTTTGTCGCCTCAGGCGTGCAGCGACCTGGCGACCGGGATGGGAATAGGAGCGGCGATCTCCTCTGCGCTCGGCTTCGTCCCGGGCGTCGGTCCCCCTCTCGCCTTCGTTGTCGGCGTTGGTATCGCCGCGTCTGCTGGGATCATCGCTCTCGCGAACCGTGGCAAGGGGGTATGGGTGACGTATTTGTGGATCCCACCGTTCCCTTCCTGGGTGCATCCGGTCTCCTGAGCTAATCTTCTCGCGCTCGCCAGTTCGCGCGGCAGAACGCGGAGAAAACTTTGCCGGGCGCGCGAGCCACGATCGAGCGTCGAAGGCATTGCGCTCCTCGCCGGCCACGTCCCCGCCCGCCACGCCACCCGCGTCAATCCCGTCACGTCATTGCGCTTACGAATAGCTTCGAGTTAATGGTGCGCTCTCCATCCGGCACCGAGCCGAGAATAACTAAGGATGCTATCTGCCGAGGACGCGATCGGTAACCGACACGGTTTCGGATGTGACCGGTAGGTCGATCTCGAATTGGCCCGCCCTCTCGAAGATCTCGACATGCCAGTGCTTACCCTCGGTTTCTTGCAACTTCTTGAGCAGTGGTTGCAGAAAGGAAAACTCTAGCAGAACCACCTTCTCCGGAGACTCACATTCGAAGGCAATCCAAGAATTCGTCGCCAATTGCAAAAAGTCGTTTTGCGATGGCTTAATGCCATACCAGTATCGAACTGCATCGGTTCCTCGCCGATAGCCCTTCGAGCACAAGCCGACGACACGCATCGTGCCATCGTCAGATTCGAATCGAGCTTGACTTAGCCGGCGCAAACTTGTGCCCAGCTTCACTGCGATACGCTCGACGGCCGCCTCGTCGAACTCAGACGCCGCAGGTCTTTCGTTTACCCGTAAAGTGTCGGGATGCTCGATGTCTGACGGCAAGAAAGAGGGCCAAATTTGTAGAATCGTTTCACCTACGTCGTCAGCGCGCTCGCGAATCCCATCACGATTCCAGCAGGCAATTTCCCGCGAGAAGTACGAATTGTTAATTCGTAGCGCATGCGAGGCAAGCTTTGGTTTTTTGATTGCAAACGGGGCGTTAGACAGCGACGCGTTCCATTCGGAGGTAACGAGCGTCAGATTTCCAATCGTATGAAGATAGTCGCGATGGGTCTGCTCCCATTGAATCCCGAGGTCTTCCTTCCATTGATCGTTTAACGTTTGCGGCATGACGTGTTCGATCGTAGGTCTCGCATCGAGCACAGTGTATCCGCCGCTTCCTTCAGATAATCGGCGATTGACTGATTCGAGCACAAGCGTTGTAC
>JBAPMH010000525.1:0-6769 GCA_049278515.1 Chthoniobacterales bacterium | reverse complement strand
GATATTGAGCGGAATGCTCGTGGAGGCGCGATCCAATTGATCCTTCGCCGCAGCTTTCGCTGAAATCGTATCGAGGAATTGACCAACCGAGCCGCAGAAAACCAGCGACTCTTGGTAGACTTCCAATTTTTCGTGATCGAAGGAGGCACTCATTTCAGAAGGGGAGCAGGATTAGGAGCAGGAGAACGATTCAGGCCGAAATCATTTCCAGCAGCTCGACGCAGCGATTGCTGTAACCCCATTCGTTATCGTACCAGCCGACAACTTTGACGAATTTCTCGCCTAACGAGAGCGTGAGTTTGCTGTCGAAGATGCACGAGTGCGGGTTGCCCACGATGTCGATCGAAACCAGCGGCTCGTCGCTGTATTCGAGAATGCCTTTGTAACGCTTGCTCTCGGCCGCCTCCTTGAACGCGTTGTTGATTGAATCAACCGACGCTTCCTTCTCGACGATCGCGGTGAAATCGGTCACGGAACCGTCCGGCGTCGGGACGCGAAACGCGCCCCCGTTGAGTTTCCCCTTTAACGCCGGAATCACCTCGCCGATCGCTTTGGCGGCCCCGGTGCTCGACGGAATGATGCTGACGGCGCCGGCCCGGGCCCGGCGCAAATCTTCGTGCGGCAAATCCAGGATGCGCTGGTCGTTCGTGTAACTGTGGATCGTGCTCATGAAGCCGTTCACGACCCCGAAGTTGTCGTGGAGCACTTTCGCCATCGAAGCGAGACAGTTCGTCGTGCAGCTGGCGTTCGAGATGATGAAATGCTTGCCCGCGTCGTAGAGCTCGTCGTTGATCCCAAGGCAGAGGGTCAGATCGGGGTTCTTGGCCGGGGCGCTGATCAGGACCCGTTTCGCGCCGCCTTTCGTGAGGTGAAGCTCGGCCTTGTCGCGGCTCGTGAAAAAGCCGGTCGATTCCAGGACAACCTCCACGCCGAGGTCTTTCCAGGGGAGATTGCCCGGGTCGCGCTCTTTCAGGACCTTAATCTTGTGGCCGCGAACGATGATGTTTTCCGGATCGTAGCCGATTTCGCCATCAAATTTCCCGTGAACCGAGTCCCATTTGAGGAGATGCGCGAGGGTGTGGGTATCGGTGAGATCGTTGATCGCAGCGATGCGTTTCACATCGCCTTGATCCATCGCGCGCAGAACATTACGTCCGATTCGGCCGAAGCCGTTGATGCCATAGTTTGCCATAATAAAAATTCCGATTTTCGATTTTCGATTGCTGAGCAAGGGTTTCAGCAACGGTGAGGGCCGGAAATTAAGATGGGTAATGGGACGAAGCAATTGAGAACTCGGGGGGCAATTATCGCGCTCCTCCTGGCATTTCCGGCGCCGGCCGGCGCGGCCCCGAAACGCGATGCTTCCAAGGTGATCACCATCGTAGCTCTTGGCGATAGTCTGACGGCCGGTTTTGGCCTGTCGCGCAAACAGGCTTACCCGGCTCTCCTCGGCGAGAAAATGCGCGAGGCGGGCTACGACTTCGAGCTGGTCAACGCCGGTTCCAGTGGCGATACCACCGCGGGAGGATTACGCCGTCTGCCGGCCCTGTTGCGCGCCCACAAGAAGATCGACATTCTGATCGTCGAGCTCGGGATCAACGATGTCTTTCGCGGCGTCGACATCGATCAGATCCGGTCGAACCTCCAGGCGATCATCGATCAGGCGCGCGCCCGGCAGCCAAGGATAAGGATTGTCATCGCCGGGATGCAATTGCCCGGGCATTCGAGCGAAGATTACGTGAGTGCGTTTGGGTCGATGTTCGCCACCCTGGCGGAAAAGAACCGCGCGAGCCTGATCCCATTTTTCCTCGAAGGCGTCGCGGGAGATCCCGCTCTCAATCAGTGGGACCGCGTTCATCCTAACGCCGCCGGCCAGCGCGTCCTGGCCGATAATGTTTGGCGCGTCATCGAGCCACTCCTGCGCAAAACAAGGAACGGCGGTTTACAAACCGCCGATCGATAAGAACAGCGATCATCTGGAGAACGCTGCTCCTTTCAGGACGCCGGCCGTTGTTGCGTCCGGCAGTGAAAACGCGCCGCGACCCGCTCGATGCCGTTGTCAGTCTGTCCCCGAGTAAGCCCCTTCAAACAGTGATCCGTGTCGTCCCTTGGAGCGTGCAATCCCCCGTCTTAAATTTCTCCTCAAATGGGGGCCGAAAAAGGGCTTGGCAGCACGGGGCTTATCGTCATACTCGATTGCCCCATGACCCCCGTCGCACGCGAAGCTCACCCCCTTGCAACCTGCCTGTCAGAGTAGGGTCGACAGTCCAAATCATTCCCCACCCCCCGCAACATCCCGTCCCATCATTGAAATTTGCATTGCCATGAAAAAAAGCACGCCCTTCACGCTCCGCCCCACTGAACCAATCATTGATTGGCGAGAACGCTACGCTTCGTTCTCCGTCCCTGCGAGGAGGTCCGGCTCAAGCGAAAATAGGCGGGAGGAATCATGAAAATCGTCCGCCCCGGCGAGCCCGAGTACAACAAGGATTGCGTCATCTCGAACGCGCGCTTCGATTACCGCCCGTGGGCGATCTATTACTGCGCGAATGCCCAGGACGTCGCGCAGGCCATCGCCGTTGCGCGCGCCAAGGGCCTGGGCGTGCGGATTCGATCCGGCGGCCATCAACACGAGGGCATGTGCAGCGCCAACGGCGTGCTTCTCATCGATATATCCGCCATCAACTCGTTTCAATTCCTGGGAGGGAATCCGGCGCTCGTCCGGATCGGCGCGGGAGCGGCGCTGGCCGATGTCTACGTCGAGTTGTGGCGGCGCGGCTACTACTTTCCGGGGGGCGCGTGCGGCGACGTGCACGTCGGCGGACTGACGCAGGGGGGCGGCTGGGGCTTCGGATTGCGCCAGTTCGGTCTGACGTGCGACAGCTTGGTCGGCGCCAGGATCGTCACTGCGGCCGGCGCGATTGGCGATATCCCCCGGCCAGGATTCCCCGAGGACCAGTGCCTGCTCCAGGCGCTGCGCGGCGGCGGCGGCGGCAACTTCTGCGTGGTCACGCATTTCTGCTTCCGGCTCCATCCGATGACGTACGGGTACGTTGACGTGTCCGTCACGTGGGGCGATGCCCAGCTCCCCGGGGACAGCCTCGATCAGCTCCTGAAGCGCTGGATGACCGTGTTCCCGCGCGACGAGGACCACAGGCTGACCACCTTCATGCGTCTGCTCGTGGCGCCTTCCGGCACCAACGATCGGCTGCTCCTCAGCGGACGATATCTCGGCAGCATTCCCAACGCGCAGCGCACCTTGGACAAGCTCCTGAAGGGACAACCGCCGCCGCGTGTCATCACCTACACGCTGAGCCCTCACCGGCCTCCCAAGCAGAAGGGCGCCCTGCGGCTCCACCCGCGCGAGCGGGAGCGATTGCGCGAACACCTGGGGACGCACCCCGGGTACCAACCGGGTCCGGTGCTCTCTGACGCCGCGGCCGGCGCCCTGACCAGCACCTGTGCGGCGGGGGTTTCGTTTCGGCACAAGATCTCCTCGGCCTTCGTTCGCCGGCAGGTGAGCCCGAACCTCGTTCCGGCGCTGACCGCTGTCATCCGGAAAACCACGCCCGTGCTGCCGTCCGATGTCGCCCGCCAGTATGTGAGCCTGCACTGCCTCGGCGGCGCGGCGTTCGACGAGCGGCTGCCCAGCGCCTACGCGTTTCGCGAACGCGCCGTCCTCTTGCAGTACCAGGCGTGGTGGCAGGCAGGCGACACGCGTCACGACAAGCCGTGCATCGCCTGGATCGAGAACTTCCGCAAAACCATGACGCCGTACACCGACGGCGCGTTCATCAACTTCGTCGATCGCGACATCCCGCTCGCTGAGTACTACAAAGACAAGCTGCCGCAGCTCCTCGTCGGGGTGAAGCGGCACTGGGACCCCGGGGATTTTTTCAAGTTCGAGATGAGCATCCCGCTGCGGTAGCGCCGTTTCCGCCGCCCGCTGTCGCTCGCGATGCGATGCGATGCGACGGCGATCGTCGGCTCACTCTGCTTGTTCAATTCCCGCTCGCGCAACCACGCGAAGATTACCGGTGTTACAATCAAGATGAGGATCAAGCTGGTCGCCATGCCGATGACCGGTGTGGCCAGCGGTTTCATCAATTCCGCGCCAAATTCGATTACTCCACATGATGGGGAGCAAGCTGGCCACAATCCATCGCATGCAGAACGTTACGTCGATGGTTGAGAGATGCTCCCCTTGCAGAGCGCGTAAGTTACTAATTGCGGCCAATCTGGACGCAACTGGGAAACGTGGCGGGAGCCGCCGCTCTGCCGCGCCGATTCCTGGTGTCCCTGACGCCCGCTCGAAGAGGCGGATCAGTGTTTCTTGATGGGGGGTTTGGCAAGGCCAACGAAGATGACAACGCCGTCGCCGCCGGGGTTGGCGGGGTTGGGCGGGGTCGCATTGTCTGGAAGCGTGTCGACATTGAAGTCGGGTTTCCAGTTGTTCAGGGCCCAGACGTTGCCAGCCTGGTCGATGAGGAGATTAGTCTGGCGCATCAGGGGGCTGAAGCACTCGGCTGGCCCTCTGGCGCCGTAGAGGGGCTGGTTGTTGAGGAGCACCGGGTCTCCGGCTGAAGGGAGGGTGTAGCCGGTGGTATCCGGGGAGATGGCCTTTCCAGGCTCGGGAGTGTTGGCGCCCGCCAGTTTGGAGATGGCGGCCTTGACGACCTTGACGGCGTTGGTGCCGTCGTTGCCGTAGACGCTCCCGGGTAACATGGAGCCAAAGTTGGCGACCCAGACATTGTCGTCGCCGTCCACGGTCACGCTCCACGGGCCACTGATGCCGCCGCCCGTAAACGGCTTGGACACTTTTGTGCCGTCGCTGCTAACGAGATAGACCCCCTCACCGCCCGAAGCAATCCAGGCGTTGCCCTGCGAGTCGAGCGACATGCCCTTTAGCGATTGAAACTTGCCCTCCACCTTGAACTGCAGCGCTATAGCGCCGTCCTTGATAAAATACTTGGAGAGGCCGCCCGAGCTCCCGGCCGCGAGGCCACCCGCGTAGGTGACCCAGGCGCCGGTTCCGTCGGGCGCGAGGGCGATGTCGAACGGGCCCTCCTCACCATCCGGCGCCGGGTCCGGAACCTTAACGGGATACGAGAACGAGCTCGCTGGATCGCCATTTGGAAAGACGAACACCTGGTCGGACCCATTGCTCGCGATCCAGATGTTGTTGTCCTGATCTGAAACTATTCCCTGTGCGCGGAGCACACCGCCCTGGTAGCCATCAGGTCCCGAGATAGGCGTGCCGTCGGCGTTAAACTGGGAGACGCTGCCATTGCCCCCGGGGGACGTTGGATTGTCGCGCCCCCAGCCGAAGTTGCCCATCCAAACATTCCCGCGCGTGTCGATGTCGATGCCGAAGCCGCCGCCCAGAATGCCGCCGCCGGCGATGGGAGATGTGGGCGTGCCGCTCTCGCCGTCGGCTGGCATACCGTTCGGCTTGAGGACGATGTTGTAGTTCGCGGAGGTAGGCAGGCCCTGAGGAACGTTGTTGGTGATCCAGGCATAGCCGTTTTTGTCGAAGACGAGGTTGCCGGGTCCTCCGAAGAGCCTCGAGGTATCGCCCGAATTGTTGACCTTGACCGCGATGGTCCAGGCGTCCGGTTGTTGTTGGAAAGACGCTTTTATTTGCTGGAGCGTCGGCGAGTACATCTCCACGGCCTGGGCATTGTATATCTCCGCGACGTTATGGGCGGGATAGAGGCAGATATTGACCAGAGCCTGGAGCGTATCATTCGGCGCCGTTCCGCCAGGCGGCGTGGTGAGCTTGAAGAGCGCCTCGACAGCGCCGTCCTGCTTTTGGACGCAGGCCGCCAGCAGATTGGCGAGCGAGCGGGTCGAGCGGAGCGAGTTCGTCTCATCCCCGTTAGGAGAGTTTACCAGCACGTCTGAGGAAGCGCCCGTGAGTGGGGAGACGAGATTGTCGTTCATCCCCGCTGCGATTTGCAGCCCGAAAGCGTTGCCCGCGATGACGCCGTTTTGCGTGAACTGCGCCATGGAAAAAGCGGCGGCTACCGTCGTCAGCTCGTTAGTCGTGATCGAGGCCGGGATGTTCGGGCCGATGATCGTCACCAGTTGAACGCCGCCGCCCAGACTCGCGGTGGCGTAAAAGATGGTGTTGGATGTGGTACTGGAGACGTTGAGCGAGAATTTGCCCTCGGCGTCCGTCGTCGCGGTCCCAACGGTGAGGGGCGCATCCGTCGTTGCCTCGTACAGTGTGACTTTGACGTTGGCAAGGGGGAGGGGTGTGGTCGTGCCGCCCGACTGGACGGTCCCGTTCATCTGGAGGTCGGTATTCATCCGCGCATGAAATCATGAACTTTCGCCGGGGTCAGTAATTAATCGCAAAGCCGCCGCCGAAAAGTGCTTGGCGGAGTGGAGCTTATTGTCATACTCGAAACCAAGGCCCCCCCCGTGAACCCCGTCACTCCCCCACGCCGATTGCCGCCCCAGCCCACGATGCTGGGCGCGTAAACGCAATTTCCGAGCAGCTACTAACCCCTAATCCCACACCACAAGCAGGAGAACCTTATGCCAACGCCGATCAACACCCCTCCCATTTACCAAAACCCCTTCATGGCGAAAAACGATTTCAGCGGCATCCATCTCAATGCCTATATGACCGACACCGGATCTGTGAAAGGCCCCGCGTCCGTGCCGAACCAGTCGCTGCAGCAAATGTTCATGACGCCCCCGGGAATTGCCGCCACGATGGCCTTCACTGCCAGTGGCCAGCTAGTCACGATCCGCATTGGCA
>JBAPMH010000524.1:0-11205 GCA_049278515.1 Chthoniobacterales bacterium | reverse complement strand
GCCCGACGTGGTTACGTTATTTAATTTCAACCTTTGCACCGGCGGCCTCAATTTTCTTCTTGATCTCGTCCGCCTCTTCCTTTGTCACGCCTTCTTTGATTGTCTTGGGGGCGCCTTCCACAAGCGCCTTAGCTTCCGCAAGGCCAAGTCCCGGCACCGCACCGCGGACCTCCTTGATCACGGCAATCTTGTTCGAGCCCATCTCTTTCAAGATGACCTCAAAAGCGGTTTTCTCTTCCGCTGCAGCCGGAGCCGCGCCCGCGCCTGCTGCTGGAGCCGCTGCCGCAGCCACCGGCGCTGCCGCACTGACGCCCCATTTTTCTTCAAGCTGTTTCACCAGGCCGGCGATCTCCAGAACGGTCAGGCCGCTCAGCTGGTCCACGATTGCATTTGTATCTGCCATTTTATTTTCCTCTCATTCGCCGCCTCCGGAAGCTTCCGGAGAATTGAGTCCCGCAGCCGCGAGACCGGTTATTGTTTCTGGTTAGTTGTAGGGCAATCCGCATCGGTTGCCATTGGCAGGCGATGCGCCTGCCCTACAAAACTGTTATGCGCTGGGTTCCTCCGATTTAGCTTCGGTTTCGGCCGCGGGCATCTCCGCTGATGTTTCAGCCGCGGGTGCTTCGGCCGCGGGGGCCTCTGCCTTTGTTTCCGCCTCGGGTGCTTCGGCGGCAGGGGCCTCTGCCTTTGTTTCCGCCGCGGGCGCTTCTGTTGTTGGCTCGGCAGCTGGAGTTTCGGCTTTCGCTTCGGCCGCCGGCGCTTCCGCCTTGGCTTCGGCAGCTGGGGCCGCCTCAGTTTTCACTTCAGCCGCGGGCGCTTCCTTTTCAGCCGCAGCCGGAGCCGGAGCCGACGCTTCGCCCTTGTCTGCCTTCGCTTTCAAAAGACGCGCGAACGCAGAGGCCGGCTCGTTCAACACCCGGACCAACTGGGTGGCCGGCGCCAGGAGCAATCCAAGAAGCTTCGCCAGCAAAATATCTCGCGAGGGCAACTCGGCCAACGCTTCGACGTCCGAGGTCGAGAGGATCTCCTTGTCGACGACTCCGATTTTCAGCGTCGCGATCTTGAATTCGGCCGCGAACATTTTCAGAATCTTCGCGACCGGAGCGACATCTTTTTCCCCCATCACGATCGCCGTCTGGCCGGTCAGTTTGTCACCGACATCCGGCATTCCGGAATCGGCCATGGCTCGTTTGAGAAAACTGTTTTTCACGACGCGCACTTCCGCGCCGGCGGGAGCGAGCCGGTTCCGGAGCTCGCCGAACTGGTCCACCTTCATCCGCTGGTAATCGGTCACCAGCAGAAACGGCGAACGATTGAGCTTCTCGGAGAGGTCCGAAACGATTGAGGCTTTTTCTGGTCTCATGGCGATTGACTCCCGTTAAATGCTCAAATAAGGCGACGGATCGACGTGCAATCCGGGCGACATCGTCGCGCTCAGCGTCATCCCTTCCACAAAACGGCCCTTCGCCGTCGCCGGCCGCGAACGCACGACAGCTTCGATCACCGCCGTCCCGTTCTCGACCAATTGATTCTCCGCAAATGAAAATTTACCCACAGGCACCGCCACATTCCCGTTTTTATCCAGCTTGAATTCGACCCGGCCCGCCTTCACTTCAGCCACTGCCTTCGCCGTGTCTTCGGTAACGGTGCCGGTTTTCGGGTTCGGCATCAGGCCGCGAGGACCAAGCACCTTGCCGAGCTTGCGCACTTCGGACATCGCCCCCGGGGTCGCGATCGCCACGTCGAAATCCTGAAATCCCTCCTGGCATTTTTGAATCATGTCCTTGAAACCGACATGCTCCGCGCCTGCGTCCTTCGCCGCTTTGGCAGCCTGGCCTTCCGCGAAAACGAGCACTCGGACCTGTTTGCCGCTCCCATGGGGCAACGGACAGGTTCCGCGGACCATCTGGTCGGATTGCTTCGGATCGACTCCGAGGCGGAACGAAACCGTCACGGTTTGGTCGAACTTCGTCGGCGGCAACTTCTTCAAAGTCGAGACCGCCTCGTTCAGGTTGTAGGTCTTGGTCCGGTCCACCTGCTCGGCGGCCGCGCGATAACGTTTGCTGCGATTTTTTTGCATGATTTTGTGCAGTGCCAGCGTCCCGCCAGTGCGGGACTCCTGCTAAATTGTTGCCCGGCCAACCCCGGCGCGGGACGTGGACATTAGCGCCCGTTCGTCTTCTGTCAAAGCCAATTTCCGCATCGGCGCCGCGAAGATTGCTGACACCGCCGCGAGTTCTCCTCCAGAAGAAGAATTCAACCGCGAATTACGCGGATTTCACGGATAAGAAGCAAATGTTGTCTCCTCCTTCTTCACATCCGCGGCATCCGCGCAATCCGCGGTCGGCATTCTCTTCTTTGTGGCGCTTCGTGTCCGTTGCGTGAATCTCCGAAAATTGTGGATTGTCAAAGTTGAAACCGACCTGCTAAACCTCGGGCATGCAACCCACGAAAATTCTACTGGCTACAGTTTTCACTGTAATGGCAAGTGCGATGGCGCTCATCGCCGCGCCCATCAATTTCAACGAAGTCTCCCTCTGGGTCCGCGCCAAAGAGACCGACAAGACGATTCAGAACGAGGTGAAGGAGAGAAAACTCGCCAAGGCCCTGACTCCTCAACAGGAGTCTGTTTTGAAGTCGCAGGGCGCCAGCGATTCGCTCGTCCAATCGCTTCGCAGCCCGGCCGTCATCGCCTCCGCCGCCGAGATCGCCGCGACCGAAGTCAAAACCCAGCCGACCAGAAATCCCGCGCCGCAGCCCCAGGAACCTGCCGTCAGCGAATCTCCCGCAGACAACCTGCACGTTTTCGAAGTCGCTTCCGGACATCCGATCAATCTCAGCCAGTGGGGCGGGCCCGATACCGAGTTCGCTTTCACCATTTTCCGCTACGCCGGCGAGAACGTCGTTGAGCCTTCCGTCATCGACACCGTCCGGACCTACACCGACGTCGCCACCTACATCGGCCCGATCGGTTCCGTCCAACGGAGCGCGCTCCCCCATTTCCGCGGCGATCGCCTGACCCCTTATCTCGGCGGCGACCTGAAAGACGATCATTACCTCATCGGCGATTACATGTCCGCCGTCTCCCACTCGACCTCGCGCGGGATGTCGATCGACCACAAACACCCCGTCTACATCAAAGGCATTCCGTATATCCTCTATCCGGTTTACGGCGCGGGGAACACGTCGCTCTATTACATCGGCAACACGAGCAGCTCTGTGACGCTGGCAGTCGTGGCGGCGCGCTAATCTTTCGCTGGCCCAGTCCCGACTTCGATCATTTCGTTGATCGAGGTTGGCGCGGAGGTTCGTTTCGCCACGGGTTTGCTTCCGCCCCGCAACTGGCTCATGGATGATTGCTCCCAACCATTCGAATGGCCTGCCGCCGTTCTTCCGACCTAAAATGGCGGGGAGTACCGGAGTGCAGCGTTGTCGAAACTCACCCGACCTACGGCAACTGATACGCCTCGACCAAGGCCACGCCCGTCAAATTCTGATAACCTCGAACTATTGCTGTGTATGCGCCCGGTGAAAGAGTCCGGACGATGGCGCTCTCGCGAATGTTTGTCGGTGGAAGGCCGGTCGCAATGATCGCGGCCTGTTGATCGGTCCGCCAGTCGTCGTTGAAGGCAAGCACCGTTCCGCTTGCGTCGCGCAGCTCAAGCGTGGGATCCGAGAGCGCATTGGGGACACCAAAATTTGTCAGGGCGGGGCCGATCGCGCGGATCAGCACATTCGCTGCACCGTTACCTACAACGATCATGCCGCCGATCATCACATTATCACCTGTATTGACAAAGCCGCGCGTCGAAATGTTGGCTAGCTTCGAATTAACAGTTTGATCCACATCGTATGCCTCTACTACTCCTATTCCGATCCCGTTATTGAAACCGCGAACAATCGCGGTGTAAGCAGAGTTGTTTGCTGGCAATGTTAACGCAATAGCCGACTCAAGGTTATTGCCTGGCGCTAGGCCTGCAGCGGTGATTAAGGCAGCTTGCGCCCCGTTCTCCTGCCAATCGTTATTAGCGAAGAGGAGCGCTCCACTGGCGTCGCGCAACTCCAAGGTTGGATTTGCCAGCACACCAGGCACTCCAAAGGCCGACAGGCTCGGCCCCAAGGCGCGGACGACTACGCTCTTTGGTTGTGTGCCCGCAACGATGAACCCGCCGATCAGCGCATTGTCACCCGTTTGCACTCGAAGGCGCGTCGCAATGTTTCCAAAATTGGTTGAATTCCCCACCACTGAAACATAATACACTTGCGTCTGGCCACTCACCCCAATTCCATCGATGGACAACAGCGTTGCGCGTGATCCATCGGCGGACCGGGTTGTCGCTAAAAGGCTGAACGGGCCATCCTCGGATGGCGTCACTCGAATCTCGTAACGCCCAATCGAAGGTGGCTCGACGTAGACAGACTGCGACGCCTCTCCCTCTTCGCCTGTCACATCATCGCTGAGAGAATCAACAAAATAGGCGGAGTTGGGTATTTCCTCTGTCGGGTCTCCTGAGACCGGGTCAATTCCTGTCCTATGGCCCGCCGGGTCAAGCACCAGCATACGAACGCGACCACCGGAAGCCACAAACAGTTGTTCAATGGCCGAGCTGCCGGAAATGCCTGGCGAGGTTCTCAAAATCCGCGGCCCCCCAGGCACTACATAACCCCTCGTTTCAAATCGATTGCCATACGCATCGAGTGTCGTGTTACTCGCGTTGCCGGGATCGGCGATGGTATACTTGCCGTCGCTCTGCTTGCCCGTGACTAAGACGTAGTGACAAATCGTATTGCAAGCGTCCCCTCTAGAGTTATTGAAAACTCCCACAACGACGGGTCGTTCCAGATCACATAACACGTGATCAAGGTAATCCTTCGCAGCTTGAAGCGCCGTTACTGAATTTTTCTTGGTCCATGCAAATTCAAAATGCTTTATCCCCGCGATGGGCCCCCAGTTCACGTCACCATTAACAAATCCCTCAGGGAGAGCAGTTGCGGAACTGTTTAGCGTTCCTGGCGTTTCGCCCGTCAGTCCTGCATGATTCATCGCCATCAAAAGCGACGTCAAAGCGCAGCCTTTGTCGGCCATAGTCTTGGGTGCTTTGTGGTCGTAGATGTCATCTCCCCAGGGTGCAGTGAACTGGTAAAGACGCGTCACTTCCAAGCTTGTGATACATGGACCCGCGACAACAAATGGCACATTGTCTTGGGCGTTGAACGTCTGCCCCGCCGTGAATCCTTTGCCGTCAATTCGGATCGGCCGAATGGCCGTCACCGTCGCAGAAAACGCTGGTTGCGGTGTCCCCGTGCACGTTCGGTATAGATCGGTATACACTTTGTATGTACCGCACTTGCCATTTCCTGTGATGTGCTCGGGTGGAACAGGAGTTGGGCTGCATATTGGCTGAGCGTCTATGTCCAAGGTAAAGCCATCGTCCTCCAGGTTCCCGTAAAAAATGTGGGCGTTTGGCGTCTGCAGATGCAGATCCCAGTCGGCGACTCCGCTCCAATTCAAACTCGCAGCCAAAGACCAACTGTTTTCACATTCAGCAGTGGCTGGCACTGCCGGGCGGGCCTCTGACTGCCGCGGCGGGAGAGTCTTTTCTCCGGCGGTGTTTGACTTATCATTCGTTTGCGGAATGTCAGCGCGAAGAATCCCTGCGGGCCAACCGATTAGGAGCAGGCAGACAGCGCAACGAATTTTCATGGGGGGACCGTTATTACACCGGATTCGTTTTCGGTAAGCAAGACAATTTCACGCCTTTCGCGCTTTCCTTAGAATGAAGGACAGAGAGAAAATTCCCATCGAGGGAATGGCAATTCTGCTGACTTGCAGAAACGCACCCCCGCCAAGAAGCTAGACAGAGTCTCGCTCTACCGAGCTTTATCCTTCACGATCTTGCCCTCCTTCATCACGAAAGAAACGCGCTCGGTAGCGGTGATGTCGGTGGTGGGGTCGCCGGGGATGGCGATGATGTCGGCGAGTTTGCCTTTTTCCAGAGTGCCGACTCTTTGGGCGATGCCGAACAGTTCGGCGTCGGCGGAGGTGGCGGCGCGGAGGGCTTCGATATTGGGCATACCGAGATCGACCATGAGCTTAAATTCCTTCGCGTTCTGGCCGTGGGGGTAGACGGCGGCGTCGGTGCCGAAGCCGATCTTGACGCCGAGTCTGACGGCGTTCCGAAACATTTCGGTCCGCGCGGCGCCGGCGGCTTTGGCCTTGGCTTGGAGCGCGGGCGGGTAGGCGTCGAGCTTGCCCATGATCCATTCGGTGGCCATCAGCGTCGGGACGAGCCAGGTGCCTTTGGTTTTCATCAACTGAAGCGTTTCCGGCTTCAGAAATGAGCCGTGCTCGATGGAATCGACGCCGGCTTCAATCGCATCTTTCGCCGCCTGATCGCCATGGCAATGGACGGCGACTTTCTTGCGGAGGCGATGGGTTTCGTCGACGAGCGCCGCCATCTCGGCCGGTGTCAATTGCGGGACGTCCACTTCGTCGTGCATTGAGAGGACACCGCCGGAAACCGCGGCCTTTATGACGTCGGCACCGTTCTTGATCTGGAATCGGACCGCTTTGCGAATCGCATCGGGGCCATCGGCAATGCCATCGTCGGAGCCTGGTTCGTGGCCGAAGAGCAGGTCGCGGAAGCCATTCGTATCGTCGAAGTGACCGCCCGTGGCGCCGATGCCAAAGGTGGCAACGAGCATGCGCGGGCCGGGAATGACTCCTTTCGCGATCGCGTTGCGCATCGAGACATCGACGAAATCCCGGCTGCCTTCGAATCGGCTGCCGAGATCGCGCACGGTGGTGAAGCCCGCTTCGATCGTCGCGCGTGCAAACGGGATCGCGAGATAGGCGAGCTCGGAGACATTGAGCTCCAGAGTTTTCAGGCGGCGCTCGTTGTAGTTGCCGCTGTAATCGGCGGTGAGATGGGTGTGCGCGTCCATGAAGCCCGGCGAGAGGGTGGCGTCGCCAAGATCGATGACCTGCGCGCCCTGCGGAATGGGCAGGTTGCTTCCCGCATCGGTGATCGTTGTTCCCTGCACGATGACGACGGCGTTGGTCAGGAGCGACTTCGATTTTCCGTCGAACATCCGGGCGGCCTTGAGGGCGATGACATCGGCCGCAGGATCCGCGGCGATGGCGGATTCGGCCAAAAGGACAACCGCGGAGAGCGCAGAGAACGCGGAGACAAATCGAAGTTTCTTCATGCCTGCGAATATGAGATTCGGCAGAAGAAGGCAAGACTGGTGGATCGAAAAGAGATCGAAGTCGGAGCGGGAACGTCTTGTTCAGCGCCTGCGCGAGTCAGATTCGAGCAATATTCCGCAGGATTTCATCGAGGTGTTGGCTGATTTCAATCATCAACGATTCGTTTCGATGGAGACCGCGTTGAATGAGACGCCCCTGGGCGCGTGAAGTATCGCTATCGCACGGTTGAAAAATTCTGGCGCAGTTTTTACGCGTTAAGATCTGAGCAGAAAGCGTCAATTCCCTGCCCCGACTAGCACGCCAGCTCTAGCTGGACGCAGTTCGTTTCTTTTTTCCAGCTCGTCCGCCAGAGCGCCGGTCAACACCAGAGCGAGGACACGATGCGGATAGGTCTCCATCGAGACCGGCACGGATGGAGCTTTGGCGGACATGGAATGGATGATTTTTTCAATGATCGGCAGAAGGAATGTACCCACTGATGTCGCGGTCGTTAACCAACGACACACGGTCTCACCGCGCGATTTGGTGACGCCAGACGGTCCGTCATTATCCGGTTCCGGCCCGACAGCACACCCCCCGGGTCCTCCCCAGGGAGGCCGGCAAAAGTAACGCTGCAATTTCTTGAACTGTTCGGCCAAAGGGTTGATCGCGATCTTCTGCTCCATGAAATCGTCGTAAGTGCGTCCTACTTCCCCGATGAACGCCTCAATCTTCGCCGGAGAAAAGTGCATCTGCTCTTCCAGCAGGTCTCGAGAGGAGTCGAGAAACGCCAGGAGATACTTTTTCTCACGAAACATTTCGAGCTGAGGATCCTGCCGGACGATGTCGCGTAACGGCAATGACTGGGCACCAGCCTCAAACCCTCCTTCCGCCATGATCTCGGCGATTACCTGAGGAATTCGGCGGTTAAGTCCCTTCAAATAATCGCAAGCCTTTGCCAGCGCTTTCTGCAGATGTTCCGCTCTCTCCTCGGGTTTCGCTGCGACCTGAGCATCCGTCACAAGACCATCTATCTGTTTGACCAGCGCTTCAATTTCAGAAGATTCCATAAATCAGAGGTCTCCGTGTTAGGCCCAGACGATCATGCGCCATCGGATTGATCCCTGCGCCGCGGAATGTTGATGGTGATTCTGTGGCGGGAGGGGATTTCCCACATTAGAAGCGATCCTGTCCCCACAACCTTCGCATTTATAAATGCCCGAATGTGGAGTGATTTCTCCAGGTTTATGGATTTCGTCGAAGACTGCGCTCGTGCTCTTCGTGATATCTTCTTCGTACTTGTAGTAGGTCATGTCTGGAACTGGGAAGGCTGAAGCCGCCAAAAAAGGGTTTGGATCACAACGGTCATGATTGCTGGGACAGGTTGACCAACGACAGCGGGGATGCTGCCCGAAAAATGTCGGAAGAAGATATTGGGAGGATTCCGTATTTTTCTCGCGAACTCCGCGAAACGGAAATCGTATTAGGCTAATGTGCAGAAGCCGGCTCCCCAGACCCGACGCGGCGCGGGACCAAAAAGTCCAAAATGGAATCTGACGCGCCGGGAGGTTGAAGTGCTTCATCTCCTCCGCACCGGAGCCTCAGACAAGGAAATCGCGAACTCGCTCGGCGTCAGCCGCTCAACAGCGAGCAAGCACGTCGAGAATATCCTAAAGAAAATGAACGTCACCAATCGGACCGCGGCGGCGAGTCTGAGCTGGCAAGTGGAGGGATAATTTCCTTGATTTATTGAGGAGAGCAGGGTTCGCGTCGCATTGCAATCGTTAGAACATTGCATATTTAGAGGGTCTAATGCTGCGGACGCGAAAACTTGTAGTCATAGTCTGCGCTTTTGCTCTGCTTATCAGTTGTGGTCGATCTCGAACGAAAGTGCCCGAGAAGTTTCAACGCGACATTGATCGGCTTATTTCCGACGGCACCCGGCTGAATGCGCTTACGGAACAAGGGGTCAATTACTCAGAGTTCGGTAACCAGCTGGCTACTGTAAGCGCGGATTTCACTATCGCCGACGCAGAGTGGCCGCAACAACATAAGCCGCTCGCGAGGGTGCAATTTCAAACGGCTATCGACCAATGGAAATTGATTTACACCATTTGGCATTCTCAGATTGAGCATGATGCTTCATTTGTTCACTTGAAAGACGAATTGACAGATCCCAATCTGATCGCCGCTGCCGCCGAGTACTTGCCTGATTTAGCAAAAAAGAATCCGCCCGTTAGCTATCGCAAAGTCGAACGAGCCTTGATGACCACGGCCGCGAAGGATTTCTCATCGGCCGTCACCGAAATGAGCTCGACCGCGAAATAGCTCTGAGCATTAGTCGCAGATTCTTTCATTTAGCCTCTAAATGATGGCGCCAATCTCTTAGTTCTGCGTCAACTCTTCTGAAACCATTCCGATACGCTGCCACCACACTCCGCACAAGCCCGTGGTGCTCGTCGTCGCAGGTTCCCTCTCCAACCGCGAGCTCAAAGTCCCATTGCGATTTTGCCTTTTGTGTAATGGATGGCCATCGACCCCGTGAGAACAAACTTCAGCCGGTATTACAACCGTTTTCTTCAGAGCGGTCGTCCGGTTGCGAAAAGTTCGCTTCGGCGGGGGCGTCGAAGTCAGCACGCGAGGCGCGTGCGCTCCCCAATCCGTGAAATCCGCGTGATCCGCGGTCCAATTAGTCGACGATCTCGAGGCCCATCTGGCGGGCGGTGCCGGCGATGACGCGGAAACCGGCTTCATCGCTGCGCGAGTTCAGATCTTTGGCCTTTAGCTTGACGATGTCCATGACCTGTTTGCGGGTCACTTTTCCGACTTTCGTCTTGTTCGGCTCCTTGGAACCGGCGGCAATGTTCGCCGCCTTTTTCAAGAGAATCGCGGCGGGCGGACTCTTAGTGATGAAGGTGAACGACTTGTCCTTAAAAACGGTGATCACCACCGGCAGGATATCACCCGCCTGCTTCTGGGTGGCGGCGTTAAATTCCTTGCAGAACGCCATGATGTTGACGCCGCGCGGTCCGAGCGCGGTGCCGACGGGCGGCGCCGGGTTCGCCTGCCCCGCGGGGATCTGCAATTTGATGTGAGCGATGATTTCCTTGGCCATGGTGAAAAAATTAAGAAGTAAGAATTATGAATTAAGAAATCCTAGCCGCGTTCGACTTGCCAGTATTCCAACTCCACTGGGGTGGCGCGGCCGAAGATGGTGACGGAAACGCGGAGCTTGCCGCGGTCCGGATCGATTTCTTCCACGATGCCGTTCTGATTTTGGAACGGCCCGTCGGCCACTTTCACGGTTTCGCCGACTTCGAAGCTGACTTTGGGTTTTACCTTTTCTTCACGTTCGCGCATTTGCGCGAGCATGTTGTCCACTTCCGACTTCCGCATCGGAATCGGCTTGTCCTTGGTTCCGGCAAAACCAATCACGCCGGTGGTCTCGCGAATAAAATACCAGGTCCGGCCGACGAGCTGATTGTTCTCATCAAGCAGGTGCATGTTGACGATGAGATAGCCGGGGAAAAATTTTCGCGTCGTTTCGCTCTTCTTGCCGCGTTTGATTTCCGAGACCCGCTCCGTCGGAACGAGCACTTCGTAAATCACGTCGCTCATCTCCTCGGTCTTGACCCGCTTCTCGATGTTGTCGCGGACCTTGTTTTCCTGGCCGGAAAGCACGTGAACGACGAACCATTGATCTTTGGGTGCGAGGAGCTGGGCCATGTCAATGAAAGCGGGTGAAGAAGTGAATGAAATTGATCACGACGAAATCGAAGAGCGCGACGTATCCGCCGAGCAAGAGCATGGCAATAATGACCACGAGGGTCGAATCGGTCAGCTCCTTGTAGCGCCGGATTCCCTTGTCCTTGGCTTCCCAGGGCCACGAGGCCTTCTGCAATTCGGCCCGGACCTCGCCGAAGAAGTTCTTTGTTTTCGTGATCATGGGAAAATAATAAAAAACCAGGTCAGGAGGGACTCGAACCCCCAACCGACGGTTTTGGAGACCGCTACTC
>JBAPMH010000523.1:0-5843 GCA_049278515.1 Chthoniobacterales bacterium | reverse complement strand
AGCTTTCGGTCCCAGAGATTGCCACTGCAACTCAGGCGGCGGCGGCAGCGCATTCAGTTCGGGCGGGGGCGGATTCGCCAAGCTGGAGGGCAGAGGCGGCGGCATCACCGGCTGTTGCCCCGGCGCTTTGGCCGGCCACACAAAGAGAAGGATGGCGAGGACGAAATATCTGTAGCAAAAGAATCTTAACATAATTGATTGTGGAATTGGGGAAATCAGTTCCACTGACTTTTTGGGAAATGATCGTGCAATTGAGGGGAGAAGAAGCAGAGCCGTCGTTGTGGCGGTGAAGAAAAAAGGCTGATCACGAAGACCAGCCCCCGGGGGATATGGGGGTTCACAAACGCCTGTTAAAGCGCAATTCGGATCATCTTGCCAAGGAAATTCTAGTGTCTTGAACTGGTTCAAGCAGCTTGGCAGCATCAGCGTGTTGGGAGAGCGAGTGTCGAATCCAGCCATGGTGGCCCCAAAGATTCGATCGTCGATTCCGCAGTGAAGGAAGATGCCTTCATATCGGCTTTGGCGCGGCTCCAGAGGAAGTCGCGGGCGGAAAGTTGGAGCTTAACGTTCATTGCGGGGGGTTCGTATTCGGGCAGCCTCAATTTCGCGGCGCAGCGTGCGCCGGATAAATTCAGCCAGGCTCAGCTTCTCCCGCCGCGCTTTTTCGGCCCAATGTTTGTGGGTCTGTCGCGGCAGGCGGAACGTCACCGGGACACTGCCTCTGGGCAGTCTCGTTCTGGGCATGCGACTATCTGTATTATTGTATCATACACAATGTCAAGGCCGAATTTTCTTGCTGTTTCCACTTAATTGATAAAGGGTCGGCGGCGTGCGGGACAAGGAATCCACGGCCATCACGATCACGCTTCCTCTTGCTCTCGACCGGGCGCTCCAGGCGTTGGCCGATCAAAAACATTGCGGGAACAAGTCGGCCGCGATCCGGGAGGTCCTTTACAAGGAGGCCGGGATGAAGACCAAGCTTCGCATGAACGAAAAGACGGATAGTGCCGCCGTGGCCAAGGCCGAGCACCGTTCCGTCAAATACGGATCTCGCAAACGGAAAAGCCGAAAGTAAGGCTCTGTTCGCGATCCGGTCAGTGACGGCCTATTCCCTGGCCCACCGATGAGATGCAAGACAATTTGTCTGCGAAAGCAAACACGCGCGATCGGCAGCCGGCCAGAGCCACGATCTCGCTCGAAACGGCCAATAACCCAAAGCAAAGTCCTTTGTGACCGTTGTGGCCTCGGATGCCAGCGGACGCGGTCAAGCAGTTTGGGCGCTTTGACAGGCAGACTTCGGGGATCAGTCATCGGGGGAGTGCGAAAATGAGGTAGGGCGGGTAACACCAGACTCAAGATCGGAAACGCGGTGATTTTGATTGCGATGTCGTTCTTTCGTCCCGACGGGACTTCGATCTCTGGAATCCTGAAATCCCAGCGCTGAAGCGCTGGGATTTTCGGAATATTCCTCCAGGCGGCGCAGCCGTTTCGACAACGCTCAAGGCCCTGAGTCCACCGAAGGGCGCCCCGTACCCACCAATCATCCGCGTTATTCGCGTCATCCGCGGTTGTTCTGGCTCTTCCATGGAGGTCGAAGGGCGAGAGAAGAGACGGCGGTTTGGAAAGCGCCGCTCCTTGGGCCTTGCCTGACTCTCAACCCTTAACTTTCTTGCTACTGGGAGCGGAGCGGGCGTGGGCGGCGGCGCGGTCGGCTTCGGCGGTCTGGCCAAGGGCGCGGTATTCTTCGGCCAAATGGCGCCAGGCAAGGCTGAGGCCCGGTGAAATCTGGGTCGCTTTTTCGAAGGCTTTGACGGCTTCGCGATGCATCCCTTTCTTTTGGTAGGCGAGGCCGAGGTGTTCCCAGACAGGGGCATAATTCTTCGGCGCGAGGCTGGCGGCGGTCTTCAAATGCTGGATGCCGGCGTCGAGCTGGCCGGTGGCCTGGAGGCAAAAGCCGAGCTGGGCCTGGACAAGGTAATCCTTGGGGGCGAGCCGCACGGCGCGCTGGAGTGGGGGAATGGCCTGCGCGATCCGATTGAGGTTGATATAACCGAACCCGACCGTCGCGAGGATGCTGGCGCTATCGGGCGAGACATCGGCGCCGCGGCTTAGCGCCTGCAAAGCGCCCTCGGTGTGGCCGAGCGCTTTCTCGGCCCGCGCCAGATGCATCCAGGTCGAGCTGCTGGAGGGAGCCAACGACGTTGCTTTGCGCGCGTATTCCACAGCCTGCTGTTTTTGGCCCACCGCCAGGCAGCAATCGCTCAAGACCAGCCACCCGAGAATGTAACCGGGCTCCAGCCGGGTAACCTGCTTCAGGGGCGGAATCGCCGCGGAAAAATGGTTCTGGGAAACCTCGACGACCGCCAGACCAAGGTGCGAGAGGGCGAAACTCGGCTCGAGGGCGACACTGTGGCGGAAGGCGGCCCCAGCTTCGCGGTATTGCCGGAGGTCGAGCGCGAAGATTCCATGGACACATTCCGCGCCTGCGCTTTTCGGATAACGCGCCGTGAGCTTGCGCGACAACTCGAGCGCGAGCTGCGGGTTGCTTCGGTTCGACGCGCTGGCCATCTGGTCGACGAGAGGGTCTTTCAGCGCCGGGTCTGGCTGGTTGAGCGCGCGCTGGACCGAGGGTTTCACCAGTTTTTCCGGCGGCGGCAATTTCTTGAGCAACCGGTCGATGGACGGGTCCTGGCCGTTCGCGATCGAAACGGTGAGGGTTACGAGGGCCAAAAGCAGGCTGGGCCGCCGGGAAAAACGGACGGGGAAAGAGTTCACGGGGAAGATGGGGCCAGAAATCTTCCTCGCAGACAATAGCGAATAGTGGCTTGTCGCATCTCGCCGCGGCTGGTAGAGGCAGAACGTGTTTTTCAAGAACCGCTTCCCAGCACTGTGTGTTCTCCTCGTCGCGTTGTCGGTAACGGCCGTCTCCGCCGATGCCTCCCCCGGCTGTGTCTGGAAAGTGACCGGGCCGACGGGAGGAACTCTGTATCTCGGCGGCTCGGTTCATGCCTTGAAAAGCTCCGATTACCCGTTGCCGGCGGCTTACAACCGCGCGTTCGACGCTTCCGAACGGATCGTGTTCGAAGTCGAACCAAAGGCGTTGTCGGGATTCGGCGACGCGCTCCTCAAGGCCGGCCATTATCCGAAAGGGGACAGCCTCAAGAACCACGTCGACCCCCGGACCTACGACTATTTGCGGCGGATCTTTGCCTTGATGAAGATTCCCGAATCAAAATATTCGCAATGCCGGCCCTGGCTGCTGGTCCTGCTGCTCGATTCTCCGCAAAGTGGCGTCTCCGATGAGCTCGGGGTGGACGAGTTCCTGACCCGGCGGGCCCAGGCAAATTCCAAGCCGGCTTTTGGACTTGAGACGGTCCGGGAACATTCCGCGGTCTTTTCCGGACTCACCGACAAGCAAAGCGAAGCGCTCCTCCTGATCAACCTGATCCCGCAAAGCGGAGGAGACGATCGCGCGAGCATCATGGCGGCGTGGCGGCGGGGCGACGTAGATGCGCTGGCGCGCATGACTCGAGAATCGTTCGCAGATTTTCCCGCATTCGGGGTTCGAATCATCGGGGCGCGCAATCGAAATTGGATGCCGAAAGTGGAAGAGTATTTGCGCGGGGGTAAGACTTATTTTGTGGTCGTGGGCGCCGCCCACCTCGGCGGAGGCGACGGTCTCCTGGCTTTGCTTCGGGCCCGGGGTTACCGATTAGAAAAGCTGTGAGCGATCGCAATAACCCTTGTTCAAGACGGCGAACGAAACGAACGTTCGCGACATGAAATTCCTGGTTATCAGCACGAGCGGTAATCCGGACAGCAACAGCCGGAGGATGGGACGGATTGCCCTGGCGGAACTGGAAAAAGCGAAGGTGGATTGTGAATGGCTCGACATCAGCGAGCTCGGTTTGCCTTTGTGTGATGCGGATGCCTGTTACACCCAACCGGCGGCTCAAAAGGTGAGCAAAGCAGTGAAGGCGGCAGACGGGATTCTGATGGCTGTGCCGATTTATAACTACGACGTCTCGGCGGCGGCCAAGAACCTGGTGGAACTAACCGGAAGCGGCTGGGAAGAGAAGGTGGTCGGCTTTGTCTGCGCCGCCGGGGGGATGAGCAGCTATATGTCGGTGATGGCTTTTGCCAATAGCCTGATGCTCGATTTTCGGACGGTCGTCATCCCGCGTTTCGTTTATGCGACCGGAAGTTCCTTTACCGGCGGCGAGCTCAAGGACGCCAAGGTTCTGGAGCGAATTAGGGAGCTCTCCGCTGAATTGATTCGCTTTACCAGGGCGCTGCGCGGTCAGGGATGAAGACGTTGGCGCCGGCCCCCCTTCGTGCCGCAAAAGTTGCTCCTGCCCCTACTCTTGCTCGTGCTCGTGCTCGTGCTCGTGCTCTTGCTCTTGCTCTTGCTCTTGCTCGTGCTCCTGCTCGTGCTCGTGCTCCTGCTCCTGCTCCTGCTCGTGCTCGTGGGAGCAATCGAGACGTGCTGGAGAGAGCAAGAGCATGAGCATGAGCAAGAGGGAGGGGAGCGAACCAGCGGCGCGGGTCTGGAAGAAGATCGCGGTTTTCTACGGACTGACCTTGCTCTTCAGCAATGTCTTCAACGCTTTCGAGCTGTTCGCTGGAGGAATGGACGCCGGCGGTTTGCTCTATGTCACCGGCGCCATGTGGAGTCCCGGGCTCGCCGCTCTTCTGACCAAGCGGCTCTTCGGTGAGCCCATCGCGGAGCTTCCGTGGAAATGGGGTGGCGCGCGCTTCGCCTGGCTCGCGTATCTGATTCCGCTGGCCTACGCGTTGCCGGTGTATCTGATCGCGTGGCTCACGCCGCTGGGGGGTTTTCTCGAACCCGATTTTCTCAACCGCACCGCGAAGCAGTTCGGCTGGTCCGATTTTTCGCCCTCGGTGACGCTTGTTCTTTTCGTTCTGCTGACGGCCACGCTCGGTCTGGTCGGCAAAACTTCGCGGGCGCTTGGCGAAGAGATCGGCTGGCGGGGATTTCTTGTTCCGGAGCTGAACAAGGTTGTCGGCTTCTTCGGGGTCAGCGTCATCAGCGGGCTGATGTGGGCCGCCTATCATTTCCCGGTCCTGCTCTTTGGCGACTACAACAAAGGCGCGCCGGCCTGGTATAGCCTGACCTGTTTCACTCTGATGGTCGTGGCCGACTCGTTCATCCTTGCCTGGCTGACCTTGCGTTCCAAGAGCCTTTGGCCGGCCGCGATTTTTCACGGCAGCCACAATCTCTTTATCCAATCGATCTTCACCCCGCTCACGCGCGACACCGGCCGCACGAATTACTTCATCGACGAGTTTGGGATCGGGCTGGTGGTCACTGTCGGGATTGGCGCGTTCCTGGCATGGCGATCATTCATTAGGCGGCCTTCAGGCCACTAGGGACGAGTGGGTCATAGAATCTCGGCAAACGCAGGTGTTGCTGAGAATAGCCCAGCGCTTTAGCGCTGGGACATGTGGATGTCATCGATGGCAAGTCCCGGAAGGGACGGCAGAACGGTTCTTTCGTCCCCCAAGGGACTTTTTTTGGTGCGGCGAATGTGTCCCAGCGCTGAAGCACTGGGCTATTGTCGAAAAGGCGAGGGAGCGAGGCCGCTCTTATTTGCCCAGCAAAATCAAAATCCCGGCAATGAGGGCGAGGATCGGCAACACAATACTCGCCGCGCCAAGGGTCACGCCGAAAATGCCGACGATCCCGACAAGAATGAGGTAAATGGCCAGGAGAAGCATGCCGAGGTTTTTCGTAATCATGCGGCGATGGTGAGGCATGGACCGGGATTGTCACGCGTGAATCGCGAGCAAGTTCAGACAGGAATGCAGAGCGGGCTTCAAGG
>JBAPMH010000522.1:0-5084 GCA_049278515.1 Chthoniobacterales bacterium | reverse complement strand
ATGGAATCGAACGGTTCGACCTCGATGGCCAGCGTCTGCGGCGGAATGCTTGCCCTCATGGATGCCGGCGTCCCCATCAAGACCCCGGTTGCCGGGATTTCCGTTGGCCTCGTCACCGAGTTCGGCGACGGCGGTGAGCTGAAACGCTACGAATTGCTCACCGACATCATCGGTTCCGAAGATCACTTCGGCGACATGGACTACAAACTTTGCGGCACGGCCGTCGGCATCACCGGATTCCAACTCGATCTCAAATTGCGGGGCGTGAGCCACAAGATCATGGCGGAGGCGACCTTCCGCGCGAAGGAAGCGCGGACCCGGATCCTGGAGCTCATGGCGACGGCCCTGGACAAACCGCGTCCTGATCTGAGCAAGTACGCGCCGCGGATCGAGACGATCAAGATTAACCCCGAAAAGATTGGCGCCCTCATCGGACCCGGCGGCAAAACCATCAAAGGCATCGTTGCCGAGACCGGCGCGGAAATTAATATCGAAGACGACGGTTCGGTCCACATCTACGCCACCAGTCCGGAGAGCATGGCGCGGGCGAAGGAAATCATCGGCGGCATGTCGCGCGAGATCGAAGTTGGGCAGACCTACCATGGCCGGGTGGTATCGATCAAAGATTTCGGCGCCTTCGTGGAAGTGTTTCCAGGCAAGGACGGACTCGTCCACATTTCCGAGCTGGCCGATTTCCGCGTCAATCGAACGGAAGACGTTGCCAAGATGGGCGAAATGATCTGGGTGAAATGCATCGGCATCGACGACAAAGGCCGCGTGAAATTGAGCCGCAAAGCCGCGCTCAAGGAACGAGCCGCCGCCGAAGCGGGCCAGACGACGGAGCCGGACCGAGTCGACGAGCAGCAGCCGAGACGGTAATTGCCGATTTCAGATCGAAGATTGATCGGGTGCGGCGCAGCAAAGAATCGCCGCATCCAATCTCTTGTGGTATAAAGAGAAGATGCGGAAGGATTCCGGCATAAAACAGCGAGAGCGGTCCGAAGATGAAATTTTGGACCAAGGGATCAAACAGCTTCTCCGGACCACCAAGGAACAGGCTAAAAAGCGGGGCAAACCGCTGACTCGTGACCAGCTGCGTAAAGAGGGCTACAGCGAGCGCTTTATCGATCAGGTCGAGCGAGCGTAATTCGACAGCCGGGTCAAACATTCCGCCGCAGGCGCATAAACTCGCTGACTTTGATCTCGAGCAGGGGCGCCGCGCGTCGTGCCTGGGCAAGGGCCTCGGCATAGGTCATGTTCGCCGAGAGCGCCCGCACTATTTGAATGGTGGTTAGCCCATTGCTTCGTGCCAGTTGAATTGCTGCGGCAAGATCGGTGTATCGGAGGAAGCTTTCACTCATTGAGATCACCAAAGCTATTTTGCCATCTACAGCTTCTCCTTTTTCGTCTGCCGAGGTTCGGCAGGTGAATTTCGGCAGCCCGGGGCGACACGTTTCAAAGCACTGGTAATGTCGTCGAGGATTGCATTCTGGACTTCACCCACTGTGTTTCGGACGCTATGAGCCGCCGTGCTGCGCTGATTCTTCCATTCAGGGCGGGTGTGGAAATCTGGAAGCTGTTCCCGAATCATGTCGCGCATGACTTTTGCCCAAGCCGGAGCAGTTTCCTTTGAGAGTAGCTTAAGGCCACAGGATTCTCCTGCCCAACGGGGGATTTTGGCGAGACCGGCCTTTCCTGCGAAAACGAGCTCTTGGAATTCGCCGCTGTATTGCCAATAGGTCAGATGTCGCCAGCGCGTTTCCTCTAGCGTGCGCACTGCCGCCCTTGCCCACTGACGAGCAGGGTAATTCTCATCTGCACCTCGAGGTCGCTCGAAGCGCACATAAAAGGGTTCCATATCTCGCCCCAATTCCAACCCTTCAAGCTGTTGAGCGGCGCTCTTTTCCCAGGGTGATCTCGAGGAAACCAGAAGCGGCCATAGCGCCTTCGATCGAGAGATGGCGCGAACCGCTTCTGGATGTGTCAATTTTGCGATCATCAAGGATTGAACGGCGTGATGACCAATCCCGACGAGGTCTTCAATCGCATCCGCATCCCCGGCGTGTGCGTAACCAGCGAGTATTCCGATGTGTCGGCTTCCTTCGCTCCACGATTTTAGAATCCGTCCGGAGCGCTCAATATCCCCTTTCTTTTTTGCCAGCTGCTCTTTAGAGGACGGTTCGGGAGGAGGAGCGCTAAAGAAATCCAGCGCCGCTCGAGCGACTTTATCATCGGGACAAAGTTTGCGGATACGACGGGCCGTTTCTTCCGGCGGTATGTCGCCAGAGAGATATTTGTGCAAGACCCTCCCGACGTTCGGAAACACAGCGAATATGCGTTTGCGTTCCCGGAGCTCTCTTCGGTCGTGTTTGAGCCGAAGGTCGCGCGCTTCACAAAACAGAGTCGCAAATTCAGCTAGCGAACTTACCTGTCCACTAGGTTTCGTGCCAGGCGGTTTGAACTCGCCCGCGAGCCGAAGCATGCGTTCTTGAGAGAGTTTGCTTGGTGCTTTTCTTCCCTTCATTTATCAATTGTCGACTGCGACAATTTTTCTGTGAAGCGGGATTTTAGTTCGTTTCCGGGGCACATGGACACTTGCTTAAAGCCTGAGGCCGAACAAGTCGAAGATAAATGATTACCGAGGTTGATTGCAGATTGATCGGCGCCCGGTTCGATCCCAATCTGCAATCGTAAATCTGCATTCTGCAATCCCATGAAGTCCGGTTTTCTCGATAAGCTGATCGAACGCCTCGGGCGCATCGGCCCGGAGGACGTTCAGAATTATCTCCTCCAGCTGGCGCAGGAGAAGGGGCTCATTGAGACCGTTTTCAACGCCATCCAGGAAGGGATCATCGTCACCGACGCGAAGGGGCGCATCACCTACCTGAACGACGCGGCCTGCGAATTGTTCGGGCTCGAGTCCGATCAATCCATCGGCAAACGACTCGACGAACGGGTGCGCGGTCTCGATTGGAAGTCGCTTTCCCAGGCGTCCGGCGCGGTCAGCCGGGACATGGAGATTTTCTATCCGGCAAACCGGTTCCTTAATTTTTACATTGTTCCGCTTCTGATTGAGCGGCGGGAAGAAAAAAAAGAGAGCTCGACAGAGTCTCGCCCTCCCAATGAACCAGTCGGTCACGCGATCATCCTGCGCGATATCACCGAAAGCCGGCGTTCGACCGAAAAGACAATCGAATCCGAGCGTTTCAATGCGCTGACCCTGCTGGCGGCGGGCGTTGCTCACGAGATCGGCAACCCCCTCAATTCACTTCACATTCATTTGCAGCTGATGGAGCGCAAAGTGCGCAAACTCGATGGGAAAGTGAAAGAAGAACTGCAGGAAGCGATCGCGATTTCGCGGGCCGAGATCACGCGGCTGGATTCGATCGTGACGCAATTTTTGCAGGCCATCCGGCCTTCGAAGCCCGTCCTTCATCCGGAAAATGTGAACGCGATCGTGGACGAAGCCCTTCGCTTTTTCGGACCGGAGATTGAGGACCGCGATATCGTGGTGGAAGCGGAATTGCGGCCCGACCTGCCGCTCATCGAGTTGGATCGCGACCAGATCAAGCAGGCGTTTTACAACGTCATCAAGAACAGCTTTGAGGCCATGAAGCGCCGCGGAATTCTGCGCATCCGGACCGACCTGGACGCCACCCATGTGAATATTGGATTCACCGACACCGGCGGCGGAATGTCCGCCGAAAGTCTGAGCCGTGTTTTCGAACCGTACTTCACGACCAAAAGCTCCGGCTCGGGTTTGGGGTTGCTCATCGTGCGCCGGATCGTGCGCGAACACGGCGGTGAAATGGCAATCGAAAGCAACGAAGGCAAAGGTCTCACGCTAACGATCCGGTTACCCTATCTCGATAAACGAGTGCGGATGTTGGAGGCGGGGAATCGGGTGTCGGATCTTCCGTAGTGTCGGATTGAAGCGGCCCCAGAATTCGCTGTCACGATCGCCGCCAATTCGCCAAGCTCGCGTCATGCTCTCGCTCCTTTTTCTCATCGTCTTTCCTTTCGCGATTTATAAGGCCTGGAAAAATGTGCAGATGGCGAAGGCGAGCGTGAACTGGCCGACAACCACCGGCAGAATTACGGCCTCGGACACAAAGAAGGTCGTGTTTCGGCGGCAGCCGCAAATCACGTATTCCTATTCGGTGAACGGTACGCCGTTTACTTCGCAGCGAGTTTCGTTTGTCGGCGGCTTTAAACCGAAAGAAGTCGATCCGATCCTCGCTCGCTATCCCGTCGGGAGTGAGGTGGCGGTGGCGCACGATCCCCAGAATCCCACTGAAGCGACGCTCGAAACTGGCGCGAATAAACAAGTCACGGCGCAGATGCGTATTCTCCTGGTCTGCTTTGTCCTGATCGTCGCCGTGAATATTCTGAGCTATTTCGTCAAAGGCCTGAACCGCACGTCGCGATCACCCGGCCGGAGCTATGGTTTGTCGGCACGCCCGGCCTAATTCTTCTTCGCGTATTTGGGATCGCGCACCTGTTTCCGAATCGCCGCGAATAATTTCCGGATCCCGATCTGGCTCCCGGATTCTTTGATGAACTTCGGGATCATCCCGCCGCTATCGGTATAAATCATGTAAGTCGCGCGTGTCTTGTTCGGCCCGGCCGGTTCGAGCAGCCAGCTTCCTTCGCACAGGGTCACCCGAATCACGCCGCGCTTTTCCGGTGGCCCGGCGGGGTTGTCGGTTTCCCAATGGCTGAAGTAGCTCGTCCCGGTCTCGGTCTTTTTCACAGTTGTCTGGACGCGCACCGTGTAATCTCGATCGCTCGCCATCGGCGCGGAGATTCGTTGGTAGGTTACAATCGTCCGGTCTTCGCGCTTCAAGACCCGGCACTCGGCGATATACGGCATGAAGCTTGAATACGATTCCGCATCATCGAGCACGGCGTGGACGAGGTCGGTGCTCGCGTCGATCTCGCCGACCGCTTTCGATTCGTAGGACAACGGCCGCTGGCGCCGATGGAGTGCGACGCCGTCCTTATCGGAAATGAATTTCCATTCGCCCGGACTCGCTTCCGGTTCGGCGGCAGGAATGATCGGGCAAACCGCGGATGCGATGAAG
>JBAPMH010000521.1:0-2934 GCA_049278515.1 Chthoniobacterales bacterium | reverse complement strand
GGCGGCGCCGGGCTGGCGGATTGACAGCCTGGTGTTTACCGGCGCGGGTTGCCCCTAAAGCGCTCACCGAACATAACTGAAAATTACGAGTGGCAGGGACGGTTCGCCGTCCCTGCCATTTCTGTTTCGGAGTGTCGGTAACGAACGAGAGCTACGCGGCAATGGTTTTCCATTACATTATCGTCATCTTGCGAAAAAACATTGTGACCGGGACGCGAACTTTCTAAAACCGTGCGAGCGCGCGGCAATCACCCTTGGCGAGGTGGCGTCGCCGTCACGACCAAAACGACCGGACCAATCGGAGGAACAAGATGAAAAAAATCGCTCGGGTGCTCGGCTTATTAGGGAATCAAATTTCGGCTTGGAAAAAGAGGCATTCTGGCACCGCCAGGATATTAATGGCGGTCGCGGGATTGATTCTGGTGGCGACGCTGATTGTTCCGCGAATCGCTTTCGGTCAAACAAAGAGTTCCAAGCCAGCAAGCGCGCAGTCAGGGGGGACAGTTCCCGCTCCGACGTCCCTCGTTCCGATAGTTGGACGCGCGGTAGGATTCGCCCAGACAAGACCGTTAAGAGAGTTGGCTGCGGAGAGCGCCGGTTTTGACGCCGAGCTTACTCGCGAAGCCGAGGAAATAAACGAACTGAACAGTGGTCCGTTCGGAACTCCGAACCCACATGCGCCGGTGCAGAAGGACGGCGCCTTGCAGTTTCCCTGGGGGAGGGTTCCGTCGGCGATAACAGCCCCAACCATTCCCGGCCCCTCCCTGACCTTCGAAGGAATCCCCGTGCAATCGTCAGCGCCACCGGATACGACCGGCGCCGTTGGTCCAAATGACTATGTGCAGGGAGTGAATACGGTCTTTCGTGTCTTCGACAAAGCCGGAGTTCCGCGCGCCCCGGCCTTCAAGCTTAGTAAGCTCTTCGCCGCGCTGGGTGGCGTGGTTGCGAGCACCGACAACGGCGATCCGATAGTTATTTATGATCGAATGGCGGACCGATGGTTGCTTAGCCAGTTTGCGTTCACGAGCAACACCACGCCTCCTTTTCATGAAGCGATAGCGATCTCGAAGACGGGAGATCCGACCGGCGAATATTGGGTGTACGACTTCGTCGTTCCGGGAAACAATTTCCCCGACTATTCGAAATTCGGCGCGTGGCCTGACGGTTATTACATGACCGATCGCCAATTCACGAACGGGGGGCCTTATGCGGGGCCAGGTTGCTTTGCCTTCGACCGCGCCAAGATGCTCGTGGGCGATCCAAGCGCTACGTTTATCTATTTTAACGCCGGCCTGACCGCGAGCCAGGCTTCGTCGGGCATGATCCCATCGGACTTTTATGGCATCACTCCTCCGCCCGCGGGGGCGCCGAATGTCTTTGCCATCTTCACCGATGACGCCTTTGTGGGCGACACCGCCGACGCGATCCGGCTATTTAACTTTCATGCGGACTTTGCCGTGCCGGCGAACTCCACTTTCACTGAGCGCGCTGGAAGTCCGCTGCCGGTGGCTGCGTTTGATTCCCGTAATCCGGCCGGCCGCGCCGATATTGAAGAGCCGGCTCCAGCCGCCGCGGCCGATTATATCGATTCCATCGGAGACCGCCTGATGCTGCGCATGATGTATTTCAACCGCGGCGGGACCGAAACGTTGACGACGTGCCATACCGTTAACGCGGGAACAATCCCGGCGCCCGGGTTGAACCCGACGGTTGCGGAATACAAAGCCGCGACGCGCTATTATATATTACAGAAGACGACGCCTGGCGGCGCTTACTCGGTGCTCGATCAGGCGACGTTCTCGCCCGACACGGTTGAGCGCTGGATGGGCAGCACCGCGACTGATAACGCCGGAAACCTCGCGGTAGGATACAGCATTTCGAACACGAGCGTTTTCCCGGGAATCGGGTATGCCGGCCGGCTCCTCAGCGATCCGCCGAACACACTGTCGGGCGAACAGGTAATGTTCAACGGCACCGGGGTGCAAATCGGGACGAGCAACCGCTGGGGTGATTACAGCAACATGTCACTAGACCCAACCGACGATGCCAGTTTTTGGTACACCCAGGAGTATTATGCCACCAGCCCGGCTGCCGGTTTCGCCTGGCAAACCAGAGTCGGCACCTTCAAGTTTACCACGACGACGGCCCCGCCCCAGGGCACCCTTTCCGGGACGGTGACGGTGTGCGATACGGGCGCGCCGATTTCTGATGCAATCGTGCAAGTGACAGGTGGCGCTTCAACCGGTTTCTCGAGCACGACGAAGGCGAACGGCACCTACTCCATCAAGTTGTCGCCTGGAAGTTATCAGGCGACGATCGTCGACCCGGCGCATAACTGCACGGCGATCGGCCCCTTCCCAGTGACGATCACCAACGCCGCCACTTCTACCCTAAATGGGTGCCTTAGTGGAACGCCGAAGTTCGCCCTCGGCACGCTCGCGGTCTCGGGCGGCAACGGTGACACCACCATCGACCGAAATGAATGCGTGAACCTTAACATCCCGCTGCAAAACATCGGTTGTTTGGCTGCGCCGGGTGTGACCGCAACCCTCTCGGCCACAACGCCGGGAGTGTTCATCTCCCAAGGGAACTCAGGTTATGCGACGATCAATGAGAACCTCGCGGTAACAAACACGACGCCTTTCCAGGTGAGTACTCAGTCGACCTTCCCTTGCGGGACGACGATTAACTTCACTCTCACCATCACCTCGCCCTCCGGCGGATCGGTTGCGTTGCCGTTCACCATGCCTACCTGCGTCGTCCCGCCGGCGACGATCAATGGCGCGCTTGCCGCAGGCGACCTGCAGGAACCGAATGGGCGCCTCGGCCGCAACGCGGTCGCCAGCAACTGCGGCACCGCCAAGGCTTGCCCGGGTCCGTTGGGCACCGGTGCCCGTCTCTATGATCAATACACGTTTACGAATGGTCCAACCG
>JBAPMH010000520.1:0-1587 GCA_049278515.1 Chthoniobacterales bacterium | reverse complement strand
AGTCACAAACGGCTCGAAAAAGTAATCGACGACAAACGAATGGCCTATATCGCGGGATACAACCAGGTCACGCAAGTCGATGTCCAGGATTGGCTAAGACTCGACGAGGCCGCGGGATATTCCGAATCTCTCGACGGCGACGGGACGGTCCCGCACCGGCTCGGGTTCATGGACAAAAACGGGAAAAAAATGTTCCCGACTTACTTCGTGGATTGTGGACACGGCGGATTGGCGAACCACGCCGATGTAATTGCCGGCACGAAACAATTATTGGTAGGAGACGATTGTTCGTTGCCCAAATCCGCCCCGGCCAAGCGAGGTCCGGCTGCCATTGCGCAACGCTCCGCGGCGGAGGCTGCTCGACAGCTCGCCGCAGAAGAAGCGCTCCGCGAACTAAGCCGCCGCGTCCGCGGCCGGACTCGCGCTGTGGGCGGTACCGCCGAGGCGCCGGTCGCGGGTGATGAGATCAAAGCATCCGAGCTGCTGGTCCGCGATTTCCTCGTCCACGCGGATGGGGCGCCCACTCCCGTGGAACAACCACGCGAGCCGCAACCGACCTTGCGCCAGACCCCCATTCCGCCTGCGCCCGGGTCGAAAATCCGCACGCCAAAGCCGGCGCCGATCACGATCGCTCTGGTCCGGGGCGGCATCCAGGATGCGGCGCTGAGGGTTAAAGGCAGCGCGATCTCGGTCGGACACTACATCGGCGTGTCGCCTCAGAATGCGGAGCTGGCGCTCGACAAGGCGATCAGCGCCGCCATTCCCAAAGCCGGCGGACCACCCGGACCGGCACTCCTGCTGACGCAACTTTGCCGGCGCGGAACGTTCGTGGGCGAGCTCGGCCAAAACTTTTTTCTGCCCGACCCGCGCGACGCGTCGCGACTCATTGTTCTCGCCGGGATGGGACAAGCCGGATCGTTTGGCGAGCCGGAACTCGCAGTCCTGGCACGTGAGCTGGTCTGGACCCTCGGCCGTTCGGGGCGCACCGAACTGTTCACGGTCCTGATCGGTTCCGGCGCGGGAAATCTCAGGACACCGACGGCGGTGGAGGCGTGGTTGCGCGGAATTCGCCGGGCCCTTTACGATGCCGCCGCCGCGGGCGACCCAACCCTGCAACGCATCACCTTCGTTGAGTACTGGCAGAGCAACTTTGTTCGTCTCGACCGGGAGCTATTCAAGGCCGTCGATCAATTCGCCAAGAATCCGGAAGAGCCGTTGCAGATTGTTTACGCGAGACCGAGCAAAACCGTCCGGGAGGCCGCTAACCGCGCCGCGGAGGACGAAGAGGCTAGCTACGCCCGGGAGCACTGGCAGGCCTCGCTCTCCGAAGATACCACGCCCGATCGCGAACCGGTGCGGCTCACGGTGGAATTGCGCCGGGACACCTATGAATTCGCCGCCCTCACGGCCGACGCCGCTATTCCACAACGCGAAACGCAGATCGATCCCGTCCTGGTCAATGAGGTGAATGATCAGTTACCGCTCGCCGAAACCCCGGCCCAACAGCTCGATCGCGGTCATCTGCTGGAGACGCTCCTGCTCCCCGGCGATCTCCGGGGCGTCATCGCCCGCGGCACTGTGCCGGTC
>JBAPMH010000519.1:0-1825 GCA_049278515.1 Chthoniobacterales bacterium | reverse complement strand
GTCAAGCTGTGGGAGGCAGCCAGCGGGCGCTTGCTCCGCACCCTCGAAGGCCATCAGGGAGGCGTCTTCAGCGTGGCGTTTGATCCGACGGGGCGGCAGGTGGCCAGTGGCAGTAGTGATAAGACGGTGAAGCTGTGGGAAGCGGCCAGTGGACGCTTGCTCCACACGTTGGAGGGACATACTAACGATGTCAGAGCTGTTATTTTCGACTGCAACGGGGTTATATTAGGATCACGAAGTTGGGATGACACGATCCGGCTATGGCGGTGTTCGGACTGGAGTCTAGTTACTGAGATTTTCGAGTCGGCGAATGCTCCCTTTGTCAGCATCCCGTTCCATCCTTCCCGACCACGCCTAATTTCTACCGGGAACGGCCAAAGGAATTCTCAAAGAGCTGAGACAGACAAACAAATCAATATCTACGAACTGGACCTTGACCTCCTGGTCGGCCGGCCATCCAAGCCCTCGGTTTCCTACACCAGCGCGAAGGTCGTGCTGGTGGGCGACTCGGGGGTGGGTAAGACGGGGCTCGGCTGGCGCTTGGCGCATGGTGATTTCAAGGAACACGCCTCCACTCACGGCCAGCAGTTTTGGCTGCTGGAGCAGCTTTGCAAAAAGCGTGCGGACGGCGCGGAGTGCGAGGCGGTGCTCTGGGACTTGGCCGGGCAGCCGGACTATCGTCTCATCCACGCGCTGTTTCTCGACGATGCGGACCTGGCGCTGGTGCTCTTCGACCCTACCCGCAATGACGACCCGCTAGCAGGTGTCGAGTTCTGGCTGAAGCAATTGAAAGTAGGTCACGCCGCGGGCGGCGGGCCGCCGTCCGTGCTGATCGCCGCCCGCACCGACCGCGGTACTCCTCGGCTTACGCAGGACGAGCTAGAGGCCTTTTGCCGCCAGCGGGGGATCGTGGCCTATCAACCCACCAGCGCCCTGGGCGGGGAGGGCATCGATGCCCTAATTGAGCGGATGAAAGGCCTAATTCCGTGGGACACCAAGCCGGCTACCGTTACAAGCGAGAGCTTCAAACGCATCAAGGACTACGTGCTCGAACTAAAGGAAAACCGGCGTCGTCGAAGGGTAATTCTGACACCGAAGGAACTTCGCGAGCGGCTTGGAGCGTCGAAACGCAAGTGGCAGTTCACCGACGCCGAGATGCTCACTGCAGTGGGCCACCTGGCGAACCACGGGTACGTCACGCGCTTGAAGACTTCTCAAGGTGAGCCGCGCATCCTTCTTGCGCCGGAACTCCTCAATAACCTTGCTGCGTCTTTCGTAGTGGAAGCCCGGCGCAACGTAAAAGGTCTCGGCTCGCTGGAAGAGCAGAAACTGCTGACTGGCGGTTACCCGTTTGCCGAGATGGAAAAAGTCTCGGAGGCGGAACGAGCCATCTTGTTAGATTCCGCAGCGGTATTATTTCTCGAACACAACGTCTGCTTTCGCGAAACCGATCTGCTCGGCGCCGCCTATCTTGTATTCCCGGAACTCATCAATCTCAAGCGCCCCATTGACGACGAAGGCAAGCCCATGGAAGACGGCGTGGCCTACACGGCCGGCGGCGCGGTGGAAAACGTTTATGCGTCTCTGGTCGTGTTGATGGGCTACACGCAGACGTTCACTCGCACCAACCAATGGCAGAACCACGCCCGCTACGAGGTGGGCCGGGGGCAGGTCTGCGGCTTCCGTCTGGAAGCGGAGCGCGCGGGCGAGCTGGATTTCGTGCTCTATTTCGGCACCGACACGCCGGTCCCGGTGCGGATGCTGTTCCAGAGTCTGTTCGAAAACTTCCTGGCCCGGCGCAATCTTACCGTGCGTCGGTTTGAGC
>JBAPMH010000518.1:0-5387 GCA_049278515.1 Chthoniobacterales bacterium | reverse complement strand
CGTCAAGTCTGGCAGTAATAAGGCATTCCTTCCGTCACGCTTGGCGCCCTCTCCACAGAATAGGGCCATCTCACGATTGCGCGGGCTGGTGGCGATTTGACAGTCGAGCCACCTTCCCTCTATCGACTGATTCGCCCATTCAAATAATGGGCCGCTTCTGATATCCCATTTTCTCCTGTCCATGATATCACTCACGGAAGAGAAGTATGCGTAGAACTCGAGTGTCTCATCAAAGAACTTACAGGTTCGTTCTAGCGCATTCCTGAACGCAAAAATTGCCCGAATACATTCGTTGGTGACGAAAGCCGAGGTAGTGCCACCGATCCCGGCGCGGGCGGCACCGACCGTCCAATTCGGTTGTGCAACCCCATAAAGCTCGCGAATAATACGATAGTAACAGCGCATCGTGGCAGGCTTGAAAACCGTCTCAGCCCGAGTGACGAGTGCTTGCATGCCGCGTGCCGCGACCAAGACAGGCATGGTAGATCTATGGTCGGTGTCCGTGGGTGGCTGAAGTAGTATCTTGAGATCGAGCTTCTTCTCCAAGAAGCCGTCTAGCGTATCCGCATTGCCTCTAGGCTCGTTGTTTTTGTCTTCGTCTTGACTGAGCTCGCGGTGACTTTGAATCTTCACGACCAACGCCTTCTCAATTTCGTCGTTGCTGAAGACCCATCGTCCCGATTCGATCTCGCCGTCTTGGGCGTCAAACGTCAGCGACTCGCCATTGCGCCGTATTCTCTTGAGAGCGGGCAGAGCTTGTTCCCGCAACTCTTTGGCACGAGTCCGGTATCCGTTAAGCTTTCGCAGAATTTCAAGGTCTTGAGGCAAATTGGACATGCGTTTATCCGCGTAGGGTACTGCAATGAGGAACAGAGATTGAAGTCGGCTGGGGCTGGGGGGGTTCTCTACCGAAATCTATTCTTGTTACTTGAGTTCACAAAGTCGAGTTCAAACATTCGTTAGATTGTCGCTCCTCTGCTACACCCAAAGGGGTTCGGTCGAAGGTGCGGCATTGGATGGCTTCGCTGACGTGTTCGGGGGTGACGGGGTCGGACGCGGCGAAGTCGGCGACGGTGCGGGAAACCTTGAGAATCTGGTCGTGGCCGCGAACGCTGAGGTTGATTTCGGTCGTGGCGTTGCGGATCAATTCCTCGGACCGGCGCCATGATATATGTGAGCCACGTATATCACCGGGGTTGTCCCGCGAGCATAAGCGGATCGGCAATCAGGATTCTGTCATCCGCCAGACGATGAACGCCGTTTTCCGGGCTGCAATCAGGGTTGCTTGAATCGTTCGCCAATCGCTCCGGCTCCAGCCGGAACCGTCAGCGAAAAAAAACAATTGGGCTTGTTCTCCCGGTTCCCGAATTCATAAAGTGGCAGCTCAACCCTCTTCCCGGAGATACCCCATGCACCCCACCCCAATGACGCGCAGGCGTTTTCTCGAAACCACCGCCGCGGCCGCAAGCGTCGCGATGTTACCCCTCGGCGCGCTCGCGCAAACCAAAGCGAAGTTCAAGCGATACAACGTCATGAGCGCCGGCGGCAAGAAAGCGCTGGCGAGCTATGCGAAAGGCGTCGCAGCCATGCTCAAGCTGCCGGCGACCGATCCGCGGAATTGGTTTCGCAATGCCTTTACCCACCTCATGGATTGCCCGCACGGCAATTGGTGGTTCTATGTCTGGCATCGCGGTTACCTCGGGTTTTTCGAGGAGACCATACGGAGTTTGAGCGGCGACCCCACCTTCGCGATCCCCTACTGGGATTGGACGACCTTACCCGAAATTCCAGCGTCCATGTTCGACGGTCTGCTCACGCCGCGCGACATGGCGTTCGAGCCTTACACCGGAAATCTCGGACGTTTCACCGCCTCTGTGCAGCCAGCGCTGAAAGCACACTGGGATAAGCTTACGCCCGCCCAGCGCGAGCAGCTGAAGGTCAGGGGCTACACGGAGTTCGACCTGCTCTGGAACGATGTCACCGGCTATAGCCCGACCAACAAGTTTGGGATCTCAGGCAACATGTCCTACGCCATCACCTGCGCAGCGCGGTATCTGACCCGGGACAATCCGAAACTCGACAAGAAGACCGCCTACGACGTTTCGCCGCACATGGTCGGCAGCGGATTGTTACCCAAGGAATTTAATGACGAGAAAAGCGCTCATAGTTTTACCAGTTCAAAGACGCCGTCGCATAACACCAAGCCGAGCGGCTCGACCATGTTTTCCATCCTGGAAGGTTTCCCGCATAACAAGGTCCACAATTACCTCGGCGGCGTGGGGCCGGTCGATCCCGGTCCCTACGGCAACATGACGAACTTCCTCTCGCCAGTGGATCCGATTTTCTTCCTTCACCACTCAAACATGGACCGGCTTTGGGACGTCTGGACGCGCAAACAGCAGGCGCTGAAATTGCCCTGGCTCCCGACTGGCCAGGATCTCGATACGCTCTCCAAGGAACCGTTCCTGTTCTACATCAACTCCAAGGGACAGCCTGTCGGTGAGAGCAAGGCCGGTGAGTACTTGAGCATGGATCGGTTCGGATACGACTACGAACCCGGCTTCGGCGAAGAGCTGGTCAAGCCGTTGGCCGTGATGCCCCTCGCGGACAAGGCCGCGCCGCTGGAAGGAACTGTCCAGAATAATACCGCCTCGGTCCCGATTGCGCGCGCTTCCATTCAAAGGCACATCGACGCCAAGACCACCCCGTCGCTGTTGGCGAAAATCACTTTGCCGCGGCCCGACATGACCTCTGCCGTCACTCGGGAATTTGATATCATCGTCGGTGCTCCGGACGAGGTCACCGAAGTCGACGGGGACAGTCCGTTTTTCGCGGGCACGATTGCGTTCTTCGGCAAAATGCCCTCCATGGAAGGGATGGCGATGGACGCCACGTTCACCGTGCCGCTGCCAAACGCGCCCCAGGCTTTCGCTCAGGCCCTGGCCGCTTCGCCCGATAAGTCGATGCCGGCGAATATCAAGATCCGGGTCGTCTCTTCGCACCACCCACACGAGACGCCCCCGACCTTGAAGTCGGTGTCCGTGCACGCGTTGTAAATGGGATGCACAGACTCGCGGCTACGTTTCTCTGCTTGTCGTTCCTGGTGCAACGGGCCTGCGGGGCGGAGTGGCGCGAGGTTGAGTCAATTCTGCCGCGGGCGTTGGAAACAGGCGAGACGGTGCTCGTCGAAGTCCAGTTGGGAACGCTCCCGCGCGGCCTGGAGATCGAAATTACAACGGCATCAGGGCGCGAGCTCGGCGTAATTTCCCCTCACGGAATCCGGACAGGAAACGAGGCCGGGACTTACACATTGCCAATCCCGCCAGATGTTTTCAGTAAGGGCCGCGCCATCATCCGGCTATCGATAAATGAACCCAATCATACCCGCCGCGCGCCCAACGAAGACGAGGTGAAGAGCGTCCGCCTGAAGATCGCTGGCGGCACGTGAGCACGCTTGTTCGCCGAAGCCTTGGCGAAGGCGGGCGCCTCATCCTTTCAAATTTAGAGCCGCCTTTTCCGCCCGCTCAAGGAGCCGCGGCGCGCCCATTTTCTCCGCCCACGCGGCAAACGCAGGCGTCGGACCACGCCAGCGCAACGACTCGACTTTCTTGAAGAGGGGCGCGTCGGTCCGTAGCGTCGCCAATTTCTTGAAGAGCAGGGCCAGCTTGCGTTGTTGGCCGAGAACTTCCGACGGGAATTTTTCGATCGGACCGTACTGGTTCAAAAGCGTGGCGGCTGTCCTGGCGCCGATCTTAGGAATGCCCGGGTAGCCATCAGCCGCATCGCCGACGAGCGCCAGCAGGTCGGGGATGAGCGGCGGATCGACTCCGAACTTTTCGCGGATCGCCGACGCATCACGAATGATTTTGCGCCGCCCGTCGATCTGCACCACGCGCTCGCCTTGCACGCATTGGGCCAGGTCCTTGTCGGGCGTCCAGATGGCGACCTTCTGCACCTTTTTATCTTTAGCCGCGAGATGCGCCGCCGAAGCGAGCGCATCATCCGCTTCCAGCTCGACCATCGGCCACACCACCACGCCCATCGCGGCAAGCGCCTCTTCCAGCGGATGAAATTGCGCCCAGAGCGCCGGCTCTATCCCGTCCCCCGTCTTGTAGCCCGCCCAAAGCCGGTTCCGAAACGACTCAATCACATGGTCGGTCGCGACGCCGATATACATGGGACCGCGTGAGGCGGAGCCTTTTACGCGGTCGCCGGTTTCGATCATCTGCAGAACGCCCTGCAGCACGCCAACGACACCGCCGTAGGGCCGGTCCTTGCCTTTCGTAAACCGCCGCAACCCGTAGAAATGACGGAACAGCTCGTACGTGCCGTCGATTATATGAACCACGTAAAAGCGTTCGCTCACGTGGCTTCAGCTGGAAGACCGGCCGGCGCTTTCGGCAGCGCGCGCCGGGAAACGTTGGAAATAGTGGCGGAGCTGGGCGCGGAGGAACCGCCGTCCTGCGCCACTCTTCAGAAATTTCTCCCGGCCCTCGGCGTCTTCGCGCTCCGTGTAGGCCTCGTAATAAACAAGTTTCCACGGCCCGCGATGAGATGTGGCAAAACTCTCGCCGTCTTGATGCTGCCTGATCCGCGCACGCAGGTTGGTTGAGAACCCGATGTAAAACCCGGAGTCGCTCTCCGACCGCAACACGTACACGTAAAACACCCCATCAGGATAAAACGATGAGACCCCGCGAAGCGAAGCCTTTTACAAGGACAGCCGCGTGAGGCGAACCCTGTTACCGGCCACAGCCGCGTGAGGCGAAGCCTTTTACCGGCCGCAGCCGCGTGAGGCGAAGCCTTTTACGCGGTTGACAGCCCCATCTGAAATTGCCGACCCTTTCGGCATGAAAATCCCCCCAGGATTCAGAGCGATATTTACTGTACTGACGGCCGGTTTCTTCCTGGCCGTCACCAGCCTCACGGCGAAAGAGAAGGACCCCGCTGCCACCCTTCCGCCGGCAGAAAGCCAGGTGCCACCGCTCCTTCTTGCGAATGTTTGGAACCCGTCGATCGACCCCGCCGGCTGGTGGATGAGCGAGAAATATGACGGCCTCCGAGCCTGGTGGGATGGCCGGAAGTTATGGAGCCGCAAAGGCAATCTCATTCATGCCCCAGATTATTTTCTCGCGGAACTCCCGCGCGACATCGTCCTGGACGGAGAGTTATGGATTGGCCACGGCAAGTTTGAAGAGACCATGAGCATCGTCCGCTCGGAGACGCCGGACGAACGCTGGAACCGCGTCCGCTATATGGTGTTCGACGCCCCGCAGGCGCCCGGCCTTTTTGAAGAGCGAATGCAGTTCTTGCGCGCGACGGTATCGGAAGGGAACCGCTTCGTCAGGGTCGTCGCGCAAGAACGCTGCCAGGGCGTGACCCAGCTC
>JBAPMH010000517.1:0-6195 GCA_049278515.1 Chthoniobacterales bacterium | reverse complement strand
GGCGGCGCGGATGTGCAGATCGATCCGCGGAATCCTGAAATTGTTTACGC
The DNA here is from genome assembly GCA_049278515.1 of Chthoniobacterales bacterium. Classification (GTDB taxonomy): domain Bacteria; phylum Verrucomicrobiota; class Verrucomicrobiia; order Chthoniobacterales; family UBA10450; genus AV80. The sequence continues at coordinate 6,145 of JBAPMH010000517.1, read as the reverse complement.
ATCACTATGGGAAGCGCGGGAAGGTCCGTGGGAAAACGGCTCGTGGACGGGCGACGGCGGCGGCATTTTCAAATCGGTTGATGGAGGAAAGACCTGGAAGCGACTCGGCAATGGACTTCCGGATAACCTGATTCAGGCGAACCTGGCGATCGCGCCAAGCGCGCCCAACACGCTCCTGGCCGCGGTGGCTGCGCCGGGCGGTTCGAAACTCTATCGTTCCGACGATTGGGGCGAGACTTGGCGGGTCGCGACGGACGACAAGCGCCCCAGCACCGGGATTGGCGGCGGCGATTTGCCGGTCGTGCGCTTCGATCCCAGAGACGCCAATATTGCCTATTCCGCGAGCATCGTTTGCTGGAAATCGACCGATGGCGGCAAGACCTGGACCGGCTGGCGCGGCGCGCCGGGGGGCGACGATTATCAAAACGTTTGGATTAATCCGAACGATACCAACGTGATCCTTCTCGGAAGCGATCAGGGCACGATCGTGACCTTGAATGGCGGCAAAAGCTGGAGCTCATGGTACAACCAATCGACCGCCCAGCTCTATCATGTCAGCGCCGACAACGCGTTTCCGTATCGCCTTTACAGCGGACAACAGGAGAGTGGCTCCGTCGGCATCGCCAGCCGCGGCAATGATGGCGCGATCACGTTTCGCGATTGGCATCCGGTGGCCGCGGAGGAATACGGCTATGTGGTCGCCGATCCGCTCGATCCCGACATTGTCTACGGTGGAAAGTTGAGCCGTTTCGATCGCCGAACCGCGCAGGACCAAAACATTCTGCCGGTGCCGCTTCGGTCCGCGGATTTTCGGATGCTGCGCACCCAGCCGGTTGTTTTTTCCCCGGTCGATCCGCACCTCCTCTTCTTTGCCGGAAATACGCTCTGGCAAACCCGGAACCGCGGAGACAATTGGGAGAAAATCAGTCCCGATCTTTCCCGGACCACCTATGAGCTGCCGGCCAGCATCGGGAAATATCGGACCGCGCCCACGGCGGAAGTGAAGCGGCGCGGAGTCATTTATGCGGTCGCCCCTTCGCCGCGCGACGTGAAGCGGATTTGGGCGGGAACGGATGACGGCCTGATTCACCTAACGAGTGATGGCGGCAAAGTCTGGAAAGATGTGACCCCGCCGCAGATCTCCGCGTGGCAGAAGATTTCGATCATCGAGGCCGGCCACTTCGATGCCAACACGGCTTACGCGGCGGTGAACACGCTCCGGCTCGACGACGTTCGGCCGCACATTTACCGGACCAACGACTCGGGCAAAACCTGGAAGGAAAACGTCCAGGGAATTCCAGACGGGCAGACCGTAAATGTGGTCCGGGAGGATCCGCAGCGGAAAGGCCTTCTCTTCGCCGGCACGGAGCGGGCCGTTTACGTTTCGTTCGATGACGGGGAGAATTGGGCGCCGTTGCGCCTCAACATGCCCGCGACTTCCGTGCGTGATCTCATCGTCAAGGACGACGATCTTGCGGTCGCGACCCACGGCCGCGGGTTTTGGATTCTCGACAACATCACGCCGTTGCGGCAGATCGCGCTGGAGAATCAGGCGACAACGCTATTCAAACCGCAGGTGGCACTCCGCATTCGATGGAGCCTTAACCCCGACACGCCCCTTCCGCCAGATGAGCCCGCCGGCGAAAATCCACCCGATGGCGCCATGATCGATTATTTCCTGGCCGAAGATTCGTCCGGCCCGGTGACCGTCGAGATCAAGGACGGAAAAGGGAATGTTGTCCGCCGCTATTCCAGTTCGGACAAACCGGTCCTGCCGGACGTGAAGAAGCTGCGCATCCCCGAATATTGGATCAGGCCGCCGCAAGCGTTAGCGGTGAAGCGCGGCCTGCACCGTTTCCTCTGGGACCTGCGCTTCTCTCCCGTTCCCGACGTCGAGCCCGAATATCCGATGACGGCAATCTTTGGGAATACGCCCGCCGGTGCGACGGCGCCGTGGGTATTGCCGGGAGACTACCAAGTGGTCCTTACGACGAACGGCAAAAGCTATCCGCAGCCGTTGACCGTGAAAATGGATCCGCGGGTCCATTCGACCGCTCAGGCGCTAAACGAGCAGTTCGATCTTTCGCGAAAGCTCTACGAGTTAAGACCAACGCTGGCCCCCATCGCGGAAGCTTTCGTCGCCCTGGCGACCGAAGTATCCAAAGCCAAAGGGCGCGCCGCCGACAACCCGGTGAAGGAACATCTGGAGGCCTTCGCCAAAAAACTGGAGGAATTCGGGCCGCCGAATGCCCGCCCCGGCGCCCCACCCTCCTTCCAGTTGCTGGACTCAGCGGAACGTTTGTTCGGCATCCTCGAGGGAGTCGATGCCGCCCCGACCTCCGCGGTGAAGAGCGCCGTCGCGGAGACTATTCGAACGGCGCCAGCTGTGGTCGAAAAATGGCGCGCCCTGGTCTCGCGGGATTTGCCGGCGCTGAACGAGGATCTCGAACGCGCCGGCCTGGGCAAGATCGAGCTCGCCTCCTCCGAGAAGCAGGAATAGCCAATGTGGAGGTCAGGCTACCAGCCTGTCGAGTTTGGGCATTCGCGACAGTGCTTGACCGGCCAGAGCTGTCATCCCGAGGGTGGCGCAGCGCGCCGAGGGACCTCTCAAGCGGTCTGTTGTCACACCCAATAGCTGTCGCTAATTCGGCAGTGCGACCTTCGTGGATCGCGAAAGCGGATTCGCGTGATCTGACCTGCGACTGGGAGGTCCCTCGGCGCGCTGCGCCAGCCTCGGGATGACTTTGTTCCCGTCGCTTAAACCGAAAGCTTCGAAGGCGGCTGGCATTGACTCGCTCCCCGCCACCCTCTAAATGATCGCCGCATGACTTCGCGGCCGGACGGCTCCCACACAATTTCGCCGCTGACCGCCACCTGCATCGTGGTCGCGAACATGGTGGGCACGGGCATTTTCACCAGCCTCGGTTTCCAACTGGCCGGAGTGCCAACCGGTTTCGCGATCATGGCGATCTGGGTGGCCGGCGGAATTTGCGCCCTCTGCGGCGCGCTCTCCTACGCTGAGCTCGGCGCGGCCCTGCCCCGCTCGGGCGGCGAATACCATTTTCTTGGCGTCATCTATCATCCGGCGGTGGGATTTCTCGCCGGATGGATTTCCGCCACGGTCGGGTTCGCGGCGCCGGTGGCCATCGCGGCCATCGCTTTTGGGACGTATTTCGCCGAGGTGATTCCAGGGTTGAACCCGCTTTTTCTTTCCCTCGCGGTCGTGACAATTTGCACGGTCGTTCTGTTGCGCGATCTCCAATTGGGCAGCGCGTTCCAAAACGGTTCAACCATTTTGAAGATCGCGCTTATCGTCGCCATCATCGTCGCGGGCTTGTGCGTGAAATCGACTCAGCCGGTCTCGCTTCTTCCCGCCAAAGGGGACGGCACGTTAATCCTGAGCGCGCCGTTCGCGGTCAGTCTTTATTGGGTCATGTACGCCTACTCGGGTTGGAATGCCTCCACCTATATCGTCGGCGAATTGCGCAATCCCGCTCGCACCGTGCCGCTCTCCGTCGGGCTGGGCACCGTCCTTGTCATGTGCCTTTACCTGGCGATGAACGCCGTCTTTCTCCGCACCACTCCGGTGGCCGAAATGCTCAATAAGCAACAGGTGGCGGTGATCGCCGGCAGCCATATTTTTGGCGGCGCCGGAGCCAGGGTGATGGCTCTTTTCATTTGTTTGGGCCTCGTTTCTTCAGTCAGCGGAATGATGTGGATCGGTCCGAGGATTACCGCGGCCATGGGCGAAGACCTCGGCATTCTCAACTGGCTCGCCCGCCGAAATTCTCACGGCGTCCCGACCAGTGCGATCCTGACCCAATACGCGATCGTGGTGGTGATGCTCCTGACGGCAACGTTTCAAAGCGCAGTCAATTACGTCCAATTCAGCCTCACCCTCTGCTCCGCCCTCACGGTCCTGGGCGTGTTCGTCTTGCGCTGGCGCCAGCCGAACCTGGCCCGCCCTTATCGTACCTGGGGATATCCGGTCACCCCGCTGATCTTTCTCGCCATCAGCCTCTGGATGCTCGAACATTTGCTGGCCGATTCGTCCACCCGCGCGCCGTCGCTCTGGGGACTTGCCACCATGGCGCTTGGATTAATCGTTTATTTTCTTTCTCCGAAAACTGCGACCGCACGAGCGTCCTAACCCGAGTTCATGAAACGATCCCTGTTTATTCTCCTTATCGCCCTCGCCTTTCCGGCTTTCGCTCCGGCCGCCACCCTCGACGAAACCGCTCGCTTTCTCGCCGGCATGAATGTTCAGGGTTCCTCGCTCGAGCCGATCACCCACGATCCCGCCTGGCTCGATCATGCGCGGACCCTCGACGGCGCCTGGCTGAAAAAGGATTACTTCCAAATTCGCCCGATCCGCGCCTGGATGCTGGCAAATGCGCCGGAGACGTATTCGAGCTCGAAGACAGTTTATTACATGTTCGGCGGCCCCGATTTTCTTTACGCCAATCTCTTCTATCCCCAGGCCAAGACGTATATTCTGGCCGGACTCGAACCGGTGGGCACGGTGCCCGACCTAAACCGGATGGATATCTCGGCCCTGCGCACCGATCTCAATGCCTTGCGCGCTTCGATGCATACCGTCCTGCAAACCCATTATTTCATCACCAAGGACATGCGGGCTGAACTTACCCGGCCCAATCTCGGCGGCACTTTGCCCATCCTTTATGTGTTTCTCGCCCGGATGAATTGCACGGTGCTCTCGACCACTTACGTGAAAGTCCCGGCCGAAGGCGTGAAAATCACTTTCACGACCCGCGGCGGCGGAACCCAGACTTTGTACTACTTCAAAACCGATCTCTCCGGTGGTCCCAGCCCGTTTTTGAAATGGTGCGCCGCCCAGGGACCGGGAAACAGCCTCCTCAAAGCGGCCTCTTATTTGATGCACACGGAAGGCTTCTCCGGCGTCCGTAATTTCCTTCTCGAACACAGCCGCGTCATTATCCAGGACGATTCCGGTCTTCCCCTGAAGGCGTTTCCAAAGACGTGGAAAGTGGACTTTTACGGGCGCTACGTTCCGCACGCGGAGATGTTCGGGAAATATCACCAGCCCGATCTGGCCGCGATTTACAATCGACAGCCGCCGCCGCCCGAGCTCGGGTTCGCATTCGGGTATCACTGGCAACGGGATCGCGGCCTCCTCATGCTCGCAACCCACAAGTGAGCATGGCTTCCCTGTATCAAATTTGGAGGGCGGAGCTCAGCGACGCCTCCCGGTCTCGCAGTGCCCGACCCTCCACGAAAACCCCGGGCTTATCAGACTATAGTCTTATTTGTAACATATTATTGCTTAATAGTTTGCGTGTAAACTTACTCTTATTTGTTATTTGCGTTTCGCTTTGTTCTTCCGGCTTCGGAGCCGATCCAGCCGCTGACGCGACGGCAAAGTTCCTCGCGGGTTTGCCGGTCCGGGACACCCCGCTCGAGAGCTACGTCAACGTCGCTGGCTGGACAAACCACGCGACCGATCTGGACAAGGCTTGGAAGCAATTGGAGCAGCGGCAGCTTTCCAAGATCCGCTCCTGGGCGCCGCAGGCTTTGGGCGCCGCCTATCAGGATCAGGGCCCAATGTATTACATGTTCAGCGGCCCGGATTTTCTCTACGCCAATGTCTTCTTTCCCAATGCGAGCACTTATATTCTCTGCGGCGTGGAACCGGTCGGGCCGATTCCCGACGTGACTAAAGTCCCCCACCCTGTGCTCGCTTCGGCGCTGGGTAACCTGCGCAAGTCACTCGATTCCGTCCTCAGCTTCAGCTTTTTCATCACGAAAAACATGAAGGTCGACCTGCGGCAACAGCAGCTCAGCGGAACGCTGCCCGTCCTTTATGTTTTCCTCGCCCGCGCCGGATGCACGATCGATTCGGTCGAGCTCGTGGCGCTCGACAAGTCCGGCGCCTTTGTTCCCGAAGGAAAAGGGACCACCCCGGGAGTAAAGATCATGTTCACTGGTCCGGCCGGCCGCCCCCAAACGCTCTACTATTTCACGACCGACCTGGCGGACTGGGCGATCAAAGTGAACCCGAACTTCGGAAAATTTTGCGAGCAGCAGGGCATGGGGGTGAGCCTGCTGAAGGCGGCGTCCTACCTCATGCATTCCGACAATTTCTCCCAGGTGCGCGGTTATCTCC
>JBAPMH010000516.1:0-2117 GCA_049278515.1 Chthoniobacterales bacterium | reverse complement strand
CGTCATGAGCTCTGACTGCCATATGGAAACCCGGACGTCTAGCAACAGCCGCAAATCGACGATGCTCCGGATCTTACTGTTAGCTCCAGCTAGCAACCCGGATGGAATTACCGGCCCTCTTATCGGGTACGCGCATGGCGAAGCTCTGGCGCGACTCCACGAAGTGACGTTCGTCATTCGTCGCCAGGACGAGGCAGTAGTGCGCCGCAAACAGTCCCCGTTTCATGCCATCGAAGTCGTCAGCCCTTCGTGGCTCGATCGCATATATTCCTGGAGCTTTCGTTGGATCTTTAAAAATAACTATCGGAGCCAGGTTTTGACCGCCTTTAACTATATCTTTAGTGTGGCATTTGAATGGCGTGCCTGGCGGCAGACGCGAAGTCGAATCAAGGCGGGAGAATTCGACGTGGTCGTGCGCCTCTTGCCTATTTCGTCTGTCTTGCCAAGTCCATTTTCTTTTTTTCTCCGGAGAGGTCCCATTCCGTTTGTAATCGGTCCGATCAACGGTGGCTTGCCATGGCCGGCGGGTTTTAGACAAGCCAAGAAGCAAAAGGAATGGATCTCCAACCTGAGGAATTTTTACCGCTTTCTGCCTTTCGCCCGCTCAACCTATCGCGATGCGGCGGCCATCATTGCAGGCTCCTCACACACCTATAACGAGTTCGCAGCATACCGCGAGAAACTGTTTTTAGTTCCAGGAGAGAACGGCATCAATCCTTCACTTTGCGGGAGTGCTTCACGCGGCCCGGTACGTAGCGATAAGCTTGAGTTGATCTTCGTCGGCGGCCTGGTCCCATACAAGGCTTGTGACCTCGCTCTGCGAGCGGCCGCTTCGCTGCTTCAAACGCACCGAGCTCATTTCAGCATTGTCGGCGATGGCCCCGAGCAGGCCGGCCTTTAACAACTCATCAGATCGCTGGGGATCGAGCACGATGTCACTTTCTGTGGGAGCCTAAGCCATCATGAAGTCCTACGGCGTCTCGGAGCGGTCGATGTGCTGGTCTTTCCTTCGGTTCACGAGTTTGGAGGCGCTGTGGTCTTTGAGGCGCTGGCAATGGGCGCGGTACCAGTGGTCGTGGACTTTGGTGGACCCGGAGACATTGTTAATCCCGAGGTCGGCTTCAAAGTCCCTCTCACTAACGAAGACGACGTGGTGTCGCAGATCGAGAAGGTTTTGGCAAAGTTGGCCGATGATCCAGATCTTCTTGAGCAGTTGCGACAGCGGGGGATGCACTATGCCCGAGAGTGCCTAAGTTGGGATGGAAAAGCGCAGGTGATGACCCAAATTTTGACTTGGGTGGTAGGGCAAGGTCCCAAGCCCGATCTTCAGCCTCGAAGAGACGCTGTTCCCGGGGCGAATGGATGGCAAAATGGCAGATCTGCCGGTTGCGAATCTTCTCTTCTAACTTCTGCTCGGTAATCGGATATGCCTGGAATTGTTGGTATAATCAGTAAACACGGACCGTCGGCAGAGTGGCGCTCGCTGATTCAGTCCATGGTTGAGTGCATGACGCATGAGGCATTTTATGTTAGCGGCACATATATCAATGAGGAGCTCGGTCTCTGGAGCGGATGGACCTGCCACCAGGGAGCGTTCGGGGATTGTCTTCCTATTTGGAATGAAAAGAAAGACATCTGCCTTCTTTTTTCAGGCGAGGATTTCGCCGACCAGGCTGACATCGATGCGCTGAGAACCCGTGGGCACGACCTTAACTCAAGTGACGCAAGTTATCTCGTCCACTTGTACGAGGAAATGGGTTATGGATTCCTGGAGAAGCTCAACGGCTGGTTCAGCGGTGTGTTATTGGACCTTCTTGAGCAGAAAATCGTTCTGTTTAATGACCGCTATGGCGTAAATCGAATTTACTACCACGAAGACTCGCGCGGATTTTATTTTGCTTCTGAAGCGAAGGCCCTTCTAAAAATCCTTCCGAGCACTCGTCAACTTGATTTACGTAGCCTTGGCGAGACTCTCTGTTGCGAGGCCATTCTGCAAGACAGGACCCTTTTCTCCGGAATCTCCCTGCTTCCGCCAGGTTCGTCGTGGGTGTTTTCCAGGGGAGAACCAGTAAAGAAAAAGACTTACTTCAAGCGAGAAGGATGGGAAAGTCAGCCGC
>JBAPMH010000515.1:0-18317 GCA_049278515.1 Chthoniobacterales bacterium | reverse complement strand
CGACGCTATAGTCCCACCGAAAACCACCGGACGCGCGGACATAGTGGGCGCAGCGGTCGTAATGCTCCGGCAAGTCACGCTCCACGCGGCGCTCGAGATCGCGTGCGACCCGCGCATTTTTCTTCGCGCCGGCGGCCAGGTGGGTGAATCCCGCAACGGTGGCACGTTCGGAGACGAAGGCGTCTTCAATCGTTGGGAAAACGTACTGGATGTCAGAGATCCTAAAAGGAGGTTTCTTGCGCCGCCGATGGTATTCAATCATCGCGGTCAGCAGATATTGCTCGATGAGCAGCATGTGTTTGCCGGGTAATCCGCGCCAACCGGGACGATTGGCGGGATGGCGCACGATGCGGAGCGCGGTCTCGGCAAAGTGGTTAATGAAATCGATTTGGCCGCCGCCGAAGATTCCGCAACATTCCGCCCGCGGCGGAAGTTTCGATTGGCGGTACCAAGTCCATTCCGGCGGGAGCCAGCCGCGCTCCGGCCAACCGATGGAGCGTTCAAACTCCGTCGGACAATAGTAGCCGCCGTCTAGTTCGATTTGTTCCGGATTTTGCGCAAACAGATCGGCTGTCTCAAGCTCCGCGGACAGGCGCTTCCAAAGAAAAACGTCGGTATCGATGTGGAGAAAGGCGCTTTTTTGGAGCCGGTAGGCTTCGATTTTTCCCAAAGCCCACCAATTAGGATCTTCGCCTTTAATTGCGTCCAACGCTGTAGAAACGCTTTCGAACGGCAGCTGCAATTCGTCGATGAGAATGCGGGCACCCGCCGTGTCGGTCACGAGCTGGGTGTGCGGATAGTGCCGCCGCGCCGCGTGCACCGACAGCCCCCAGGCGAGCCAATGATGCCATTCGCGGTGCCAGCTGAGCCGGCGCTCCGCGAAATACGGTTTCGTCCAGAAGGACCAGACGGCGTTCATGCCGAATCAGCCTGCGATTTTGGCGCCGGGCGCAGCAATCACGGCGCAGGCTTTTTTCGGCTGGCCTTGGCGGGTTTTGCTGGCGGGCTTGCCGCCTTGGGCTTGATCGTGTCACTCGTTCTGAGCAAATGCGAGCCAACCGCGACACTGCCCCTCGCGAAACAACTGCTGAGCGGCTCGAAATCGCACCGGCAGCTCTTGAAGTGCCAATTCTGGCCCTCCCAAGCCATAAAGCCAAGCGGAGCGTAATGGTGCTCGATACCCATGGGCGGCAAGGGTTTCCCAACCTCTTCGCCACTCTTTTTCAGGCTTGGCCACTCGATCTTCCCGGTGGCGACGCGGGCCGGGAATAACCAATAATCACCGCTCCGATATTCCCCGCCCGGTTCGAACCGGACCTGGATGCCGTCTTCCAAGTCGATCCACCCCATGGCGTTTGCGGAAGTTTCCTTAAAGACGATTGCGCCGTCCTTAAGCTCGATATCGCCGCGCTGCACTTGGTTCCACTGCCGGACTTTTGGGTTTGCGCGGTCTTGGCTCCACGCGATCGCAGTCTCCGGAGTTCCAGGATCTACCGAGAGCACTCCGTTCGCCACTTTTGCAACCTTAACCAGCGCACCCGGTAGGCCCGCGAATTCAAGGCTATCATCAGTCAACTCGAGCCAATCGCCCGCCGTAAACCCGCGCGTGCCTGCCACCTTAACGTCATGACCCTGGGTGCCAAGCCAGTGCGTCGCACTGCTGGCATTGTTGCGCGACCATTTGAAGGTGGCCTCGCCTTCTTCTCCACCATGGTGAATTTCGACCCGATAAAGTTGATTCTCTGCGCCGCGGTATTTCGAATCAGGTGGTGTGATGCACGGATTGGTTTCCTTGTGCCCGGGATCCACGCGGGCCGCGAGTTTCGCTTTGCTGATTGTAGTGAGGCGAGCCAGCGGTCCATCACAGTGCCGCTCGATCTCCGAATTCGAACTTCCTTGAGGAAAATCTCCGAGCACTTTTACCTGCCAGACCACTTTTGAGCGGGAGCAAGTATCCGGGCCGCCGAGCGCGGCCTCCCGAATGCTGTCATCCTCCAAGGCGGTGATGTGACGCTCCCACACGTCGAGGTAGGCCCAAATGAGATGGTTGTTCTTGTCCTTGGACTCCTTGAGGACGATATCCTTGTCCTTAACGAGCTCGTAATCGGGCTGCGTCGCGTAGGTGCAATCCGAGTCGTTCTCAACGAGGATTCCATCTACATAAATACGGCCTCGGCTGATGCTGAATCCGCCATCCTTATCCAAGGCTAACTCAAACCCGGCGTGCTCGACCGGTGCGGCATAGGGACCGATCAGGTCGCGGGCGAGTGTGCGCATGTAATGAAGCAGGATCGCGGATTGCTCGTTGTAGTCCGCGTCCAGCGTGACGCGACCCTGCTGCATCAGCACGCTGCTAAAATGCTTGAAGCGATCGAATGTGTTTCTGGTGAAGTCGCCTTTCATAATCGGGGTGGTTCGGTTGAGGGTTCTCTTGGGAAACTAAGGAGCTAGGTTGCGTAGATGATTCCGGCGTCCATTCCGGCGGGTGTGAATTCGTCCAGGCGCGCGCTCAGATTTGCGGCGCGCTGGGGTTGGAAAAGGTCGTGAAAAGCGCCCATTTCCGATTCGTCGTCGGCGCCGCGTGTGATTTCTGCGGGGCAGGAGAGGGCCAGTTGGGCGTAGGCCGGCTTACCGTAGCGTTTGCTGGTAAACTGCGGTCGCACGCGCAGCCGTTCACGGATTATTTCCGCCTCTCGCTCGACCGGATCGGCAATTCTTTCCCCGGCCGCCTGCTCGACCTGATCGGGCTGGCAACGGTAGCGGCGCGGCGTGCGGCAACCTGGCTGAACATAGCAAAACCGCATGCACCCGACCTGACGGCGGGCCACGTTCACACACGCGCCGAAAATGCAGTTCTCCGCCAGTTCCACCGCGTGCACATCAACGATCCCAAAAACGGTGCAACGCAGGATTGTGAGCAGCGCATGCGCATGCGCGTATCCTGGGGCGCCGATCGCTTCCTGCTTTGGCGACATCGCATCCAGGACGGTGTCGGTAAGGCGCAATGGAATCGGATCGGTCGTGACTTCGTCTTCGTTTATTTGCATCGAGCCGAGAATGCTGTGCTCGATGCGCACCTGGGCCCGGATGTTGTATAACTCAAGACTGGGCTCGGCCGGCCGGTCTGGCTCGCAATGGCAATCGATCCCCCAGCCCGGCACGAACGTGCAGTGACGGATAACCACTTCCGATCCACAGATCGGCGCGCGTGGGTCCTGCGGTTTTTCCCTTTTTGGTCCGTAGATGTGAACGGATCGGCCGGTGATCGTCAAACCGTCCAGCGTGATCCGCGTATGCCGATGCATGAAAATCGAGAGCGAATCGGGCAGGTCGGTTTGCCAATCGAGCATGCGAATAACCGGGCGCGCGCCGCTCGCCGCGCGCAGTTGCAGCGTTTGGCCCTCACGTAAATGGATGTGAAGCGGCTCCACGTAGACGCTGCTGTCTGTCAGCTCGATCACGGCATCGGCCGGCTTCTCCTCATCCCAATGATGAAGAGCGTCGCGGAGATGACGGAAGGTTTGCCCCGGACCGACGCGATAGTAGTTCGCTGGCACGTTCTGTCGGATCGTCTGTCCGGGATGAGACGGATCGGGCACGTCGGCTTCCCTCGGCCAGGGTTCAAACAGCCTGCGGGGATACTCGCCGCCCCCCATGTCGGCGCTGAAGCCGTAGTGATAAGTCACCTTCACGCCTTTCCGGGGAAGCTGCCCGGGTGGAAAGGCTAGGCGGCCTAGCGCTGGATCCACCGCAATCCGTTTGTTCGGCGGAGCGTATTGCCAATCCGTTAAGTCCGCCGCCATGATCACGTCCGCTGGAATCGGCTTGTGCGGATCGAATCCCGCCCAGCCTTCCGCCCAAATCGCGAAACTTTTTCCCGGTCCGTAAAAGAGCTCCTTGTTTTTCTCGAACGCCTCCCGGCGAATCGGCGCGGGCAGATTTAATTCCCCGGCGATATGCGTCGGTTCCGTCTCCCTTTCCTCCTTGATGAAAAGAGGCGCGTCCTGTCCGAGCACGCTGAAAGTGAAACGGTGCGGCCCGAGACCTTCGGCGCAAAAAGCCGGCGCGTGGGTGATGGAGTACGACTTCAAACGCCAGACGAAGAGACCGACGGAGGGGATGTTGTAACGCCCGATCGTTCGGTGCGAGTTGATCCGGCGCACGTCCACGGTGTGAGCTAGGCGGTCGAAGGGGCCATCGAGCAAGGCGAGACCCTGAATTTTCCGAACATCGATCGTTTGTGCCCGCCTGAGGTGCGGATGATTGAGGTTCTGGTTCCAGCCGAGCAATTTGAAAAACTCCACCGCCCGCGCCGGCCAGCCGGCAACATCGTTCGCGAGCATTTCCAGCAGAGCGAGCGTCCCTTTGCGGCTGCGGTTGTGGATGGTGTTTCCCACCTCCCGGCGCGGAATAAGCAAGCGGTTGAGTTCACGTCCCTCAAAGGTCGCCTCAGTCGCCGGCAGACCGGCGTCGAGAACTGGACGATAGCCGATCAAATCGGCCACGTACGGGACGGCCCACTCTTCCGCCGTCTCGATAAACCAGTTTTCGTAGAGCTGGCCGATATCGTCTTCGACCACATTGACCTGCTCGGCGATCACGCGGAGGAGCGCCTGGAGGGGATACTTCTGCTCGGCATCACGCATCCGGTAGATCGCCGGAAGCAACTGGTAGAGCCGGTCGATGCGGGGGTCGGGGGTGTTGGTCGCCTCTGCCATGGGGTTAGATGATCTGGTTGAGGATCAAGGTGTCTGGAACTTCCGGGGTAAAGATGGCCAGTTGCGCCGGCCGAAGGCTTCGGTTTTCAAAACCGGCTACTTGCGCCTCCACGCGCTGGGCCGGGCCCGATACGACACCTTGGGACGTGCCTGGAGGAAAGATGGCCTGGCCGAGGGCGATGAGTTGGCTCGAAGTCAGGAGTGCTCGTTCTCCAGTGGGAGCTCCCCTCGCATCCACCCCGGCCGTTTTCTCCGGGATGCCGCCGAACGCGTCCACGTCGACGTAGCCGACACCTTCCACGTTTTGGATGGCGCCGATTACTTCGCATAACAAGGCCGGTTGACCCAGCGAACGCCTGCGAAAGCTGAAGGTCTCGAGCAAAGCTGTGCGCACCGCCAGGGCCACCGGTTCCCAGAGATAATCGGGCGCCACCCGCAGGTTGGCGCTCAACATCAGGACGACCAGTTCGCGCGAGTCGACCTGCACCGCGAGGTCTGCGTCGCCGTACTTCTGCAGAGCCGCCACAAGGTTGCGATACAGATCGGATGAGGGATCGACCGGGATATCGTCTGCGCCGGCGATGGTGACGTGCACGAGCTGCCGACGCCCATCGCTGAGCCGCCGGGCATCGGCCTTGGCGATTCCGGCGAATGTTCGCGTAAAATCGGTGTAATCCTGAAGGCCCACCAACCGGTCGAGCGATGCCACAGCGAGGGGCGCATTTTCACGGGCTTGGTCTCGGTCTTCCTTGTCCGCTCCGCCTGAGGCACGGAGCGGATTGATAACGCTCTTTACTCCCAGGGGCTTGGTCTGGAGCAGGCTGATCTGGTCGGCCTTTACGTTTCCGGCCTTGCCGATGCCGTTGCGATACACGGCGTTGACGTTGTCCAACCCGGTGGGCAAGCGCGCTCCATTGATGCCGTTGCCGAAAACTACCGAGGTGATGGCGTCGTCGTCAGTCTTGGTGATAAATTGCCGGTCGCCCGGCCCGAGGCCGGCCAGCGAATCGGTCTCATGCCATTCAATGTTGTCGACGTAGACGTGCAACGTGCTTTCCACGCCTTGCGGGGTTGGGGCGGGGACGAAGGTGAGCGGCGGTTGCTTGAGGGCAAACGTTTGCCAGGCCTTGCTGCCATCCCCGGCGCCGAGGGGTTCGTGGCGCGTCTCGCCATGCGTGGCTTTCACCACATTGGCGTAGATGACGACGGTCTCGCGTTTGTAGCAATAGGCCAGGGCCCTGTCCAGAATCAGGGTGGTGTGCTTCTTCTCGTTAGGCAGCCCTTCCCGATAAGTTTGCTCGATATTGGCCGCCATCACCAGCTCGCTGGCCATTACTCCGGGGATGATTTCCCCGTTCGCGTCCTTCACATCGGCGCGCTCGCCCGAAACGATCAGCCATCGGCCCGGGGCCAGGTCGTCGTACAGATCGCGCAATTCGATTCGCCTTTCGTCTTCTGGAATCTCCTCTTCCTCATCGTCAGTCTCCTGGTTCCGGGTCTTGTGAATCTCAGAATGACCGACGCATGTCTCGATCGGCTCTTCGGCCAGGGGCAGTTCCTCAAACTGGGCGTAAACCGTGGTGGTCCGAAGCAGGGCCGTTGATTCCAAGGCCCCATGTTCTTCCTCTTGCGCGGGAATCCAGGGCGTTTCCAGAGTGAGCAGGCTGACTCTGCCCGTTAGGCCCAGGCCCGCCATGGAAATGGGCTCGACGGTCTTGACCCGGTGGAAACTCAGGACCGGCGCGCCCATCGTCTCGTTGTCCTCGACGACACGCCTGCCCACCGCCACCCATTCTCCTGGCTTGATCTTGTAATCGGAATCCAAGGCCAGTTTGTCGAGAGCGCCGGTGTTCTCAGAAACACCGGCATCACGCCACATGTTACGGATATTCGGAGAAGCCGTAATTGTGAATGCCTGGTTGGGGACGCCCTCATTGTTCGGGACCGACTCCAGCTGGGCCGGCGCATTGTGGCCGAAAAGTTTTGCGGGAACCCGAAGCGCGCCGACGCACTCGAGCTGCGAACCCGCGGTCACTTTGGCCTGGCCCCAAGCGCGGTAAAGATTGGCCTTGAGCAAGGGATTGAATGTCGCAAGAAATCGCGGAGCCGTATTGGCCTCGGGCTTGAAAGTCTCCGAGGCAAAACGCTCCAGCTGGAGTGCATTCGCGCGCTGGGGGATGGGAGCCACCTCGAGATGCTTGACCAAATCGTCCAGCCCCGTAGGAGCGAACGTTTGCGGCCCCGTCGAGTGGTAATAGGATCCAGAGAACCCGCCGTGACCTGTTGGGTTAATGTGGGCGCCGTGCATCGTAACCTTGGTCCGATTCAGCGGCGCATCGGTCTCGATGGTGTCGACCCAGCCCAAGATGAGGTTGACCTGGCCCAGGATTTTCTCATTCTTAAAAAGGAACAGCACCGGATCGTTTGGTTTTAGACTTGTCCCGACCCCTTCAAAATAGATCAAATTTTTGATTAGATGGATGTTCTGAGGGTTGGTGAGGTCCCAAAACATTTGCGGCTGCGTGAGGCGCACCTGGAGATTGTTCCACTCGGAGCGGGCGGGTAAGTCA
The DNA here is from genome assembly GCA_049278515.1 of Chthoniobacterales bacterium. GTDB lineage: Bacteria > Verrucomicrobiota > Verrucomicrobiia > Chthoniobacterales > UBA10450 > AV80. Next base: position 11,029 of record JBAPMH010000515.1, on the reverse strand, counting down.
TCCGAGGTTTCGAAGGCCTGCGGCAGTTCGCCGGGCCCCGGGACGCTTTGGACGCGCGCACCTGCACGAATGGTGACGGCGGTCGCTTTTGGTGGCTTGGCCAGAAGGTCTTCCTCGAGCGTGTAAGCAAGATAAACGGTGGAGGCGACGCCCGGGCGTAAAGTGTAGCCGACGAGCCGGGCGAGTTCGAGAATCGAGCGGCGCTCGGTGGCGGTGCGGAGATAGCCCTCATTGGCGATGCGCTCTTGATAAAACGTGAGCACGTCCGCGACGATGGCCCAGCTATCGAGAAGTGCGATCGCCGGATCGCCCGGGTCACGTGTGGTCAGCCGGGCGAGGGGGTAAAACGTTTGCAACGTCTGGCCATCCGCGCCGGGCGCGTTCACCGCCAGGTTGGAAAGCCGCGCCTTCATTGTCTCGAAGAAAGTGCCGTGCGTGCCCACGCGGTAGCGCAACGCGGGCAATCCGGGACGATTTGCCGTGGCGGCCGGAGTCAGTTTCTCGATCCCTTCGCAGCAGCCGCAGGTCTCAGTAGAGCAACCGCAATGTTTCGTGATCATCTTATCTTCCTCCCCGCACGACGATTTCGAGTTGGCCGCGCTCGGGATAGTTTGGATCGTTGTCGAGCTGGGGGATCTCGTTGTTGCGCACCGGCAGCAGGCCATTCTCGATTTCGTTCCGGGTCGATTCATACAACCGCTGGAACCGCACGGCGGTTACGCACTCCACGCCCTGGACCTTCTGGCCGGCGGCAATGATCCGGCTCAGGTATATGCCTTCGCCAAACGTAAGATTGTCCGGGTGAAAGAACCCCTTCCGCCCGCCGGTCAGAACCCGATTGCTGAAGATTTCCAGCAGTTCGGCTTTTATGTGTGCCCGCTGGTAATGCGGCAAGGCGCAGACCTCCAGTTTCAAATCCAGAGGCACGTAGCGGGCCGGCTTGACGTGAAGATCGTGGCCAATCTTGCGAAAGTTGTAGAGATAGCCCTCGATTTCGGTCAGCAACTCCTCTTCGGGTGTCTCGTCACCAAAGGGATCGATGGCCACGTCGGCTTCATACCAGCTTCCCGTCCAAACCAGGGCCGCGGAGGCATTCTGCACCTTCCGATTTCGCTCGGCGATTTCCTCGTAGTCCTGGGCGATGATCGCGCGCTGGATGGTCTTGCGAAAAGTTCGGGGCGCCATCAGTTTCGCCTCGACGATCGGCTCCGGCTCCGTGCCGCCGCGCGCGGGGAGCGGATTGCGAATGGTGATGGAACCTGAGCCCAGGTCCAACTTGGTTTTCCGGAGCACCAGGCGCGAAATGGAATCCGCGCCCACGTTCCCTGCCTTGCCGTTCCCGATGCGATAGGTCCCGGTGAAGGACATCCCGGCGGGCGGCTGATTTCCCAATTCGCCGTCGCCAAAGCGCAGGTGCGCGACGCCATCGTTGTCGATCTCAACCACAAAATGGTTTTCGTTGCTGAAACTCTCGATGAGATCGAAGCGAGATTCCCATGGCGCCGCTGGGGTGCTTTCCAATTTGACCTGCGGCAGGGCAGATCGCACATCCTGATCGAGGAGCGAGACCGCCGGGACAAAGTGAGGCGCGTCGGCAGGCAGCGCTGCGCGAAATGTAAGCGGCACACGGCGGAGATGCGGACGGAACTTGCCGGCGACGTATTGGATTTCGCTGGGGGTCTCGGCGCATTCGCAGATCGCGTCGGTGCTCAATGTTGGCACCTCGCCCAGGTCCTCGGGATCGAGTGTTCTCCCGTGATCGACGAGCAGCACGTTGCCGCGCGCGACACTGATATTTTCAAGATATCTGCAATCAGGCGACCGCCCGATGGCCGAGACGCAAAAGGGAAAGCGAAGCGCATCCTCGGGTCCCCACTCGACCTCGAGATAAGGAGTCGGGGACCCGTCGGTCTTGACTGCTGGGTCGTCTCCGCGCTTCACTCGGGTGAGTCGAACGGCCTGGCGCCGCGCGGGATCGGCATCTTCGGGCAGGCCGGTCCTGGCCCCGAGCACCTCCTCAAAGATCAGAACGTCGCCCCGCTCGAGTTGGAGCGCTCTTTTTCGGTCCAGGAGCGTTGCCGAGGTGCTTCCGCGTTCGAGACAGCACTCTTTGTCCCCCCAGGTGTAAAAGAGAATCTTCGTGTGGGCGGCGCGTACTTCCAACGGCCGACTCCGGTCGGCGAGCAGAGGCTCAAAAACTTCGTATTCATGGCGCAGCACATCGCTGAGATCTTCCCACTGAATGACAGCCGGCTTCGTCGCGAGCGCGCCGGTCGACCCGGTGATAAACGCGATCTTCGCCGGATCGAGCTTCAGATTGTCCTCAACTTCGAGGCTGACCCAGGTCCGCGCGTTGCAGCCTTCGTGCAAGACGTAATCGACCAGCCGGGCATGACGGCGCACCGAAATCCGCTGACGCGCTGTATCCAAGTACGCCTCTGTCGCCACCGCATCCTGGTAATAGCTGAGATAATCGCCGGCGTAGGCTAGGAGCTCGACCAGTGCAATCCCGAGATCGGGCACATGCCGCTCCTTCCAATCCGGCACCAGCAAGGACAGCCGGTCGAGAATGAGCTGCCGGAAGCTGGCATAATCCTTGGCGAGATAATTAATGTCCGGCTCGGGGGGCAACGGCGGTTCGCACTGACACGCCGGCGCGCAATCGAGATCAGACGGGCAATTAATCTTGAACGAGAAATCGACATGGTCGTAGCGCGGATCGATATGCTTCACGCCGACGAGCCGGAGCGTGTAGGTCGAGTGGTCGCCGTACTTGTCGAGTTCGATGTTCAGGAAGTCGTCCTTCTCCGGATCGGCCTCGACTACCGGGTCAACGTCCAGGATTCGGATGTCCTTGACCCGATGTCCGCCTTCGATGCGCAGAAATCGTTCGATCCCCGGTTTATTTTCGTGCAGTTCCGGCGGCAGCTTGCCCAAAAAATAGACACGCAAGGTGCGCTGGCTGTCATCGACCTCGATGTAATCGATGCCATTCCAGCCTTTCAGCCGGCGGACGGCGTCCCGTCGTTCATCTTTTTGGCAGCAAAGGCTCATGATTCTTCCGGGTTAACCAGCGCGGGTGAAGGTGGCCGTCTGTTGCTCCTTGGTTCGGCGGATGATGTATTTGAGATCGAGCTGCAGGGTTGAATCCACGGCTTGCACGTCGAGCTCGCCTATTTCGATGACATCGCCGAGCCAGCGTTGGAGGGCGCCCTGAGCCGTGAACTGCACCGCCGCCGCGAGTTCGGGACTGTTCGGCGCGAAAATGAGTTGGAGCAATCCGCTGCCGAATTCCGGGCGGTTCACGCGCTCGCCCTGGTTCGTAAGAAGGACCTGCTCGATCATATCCCGGATGTGATCGGCTTCGCCCGTCGCCGCCGTCCGCCCGCGGCCATCGAAGTGAAAGGGGAAATCGATATTCATTGGGCTTTTACCCTGGTTTGGGTGACGAGGATGTTGACGCCGGTGCCGTTGGGAGCACAGACCGCCTGGCTGTCCTGCAAGAGCAAAGGCATTCCACCTGATTTCACGCGGGTGGCCGCCGTGGTCCATTGTGCGGTCACGCAAGGAACGGGCGAGCCGCTGACGTTGAAGGGACAGCCGGCAATCGTCCACGGATTCGGCTGTTGGACGGTTTGCTGGCCCGACACCTTGACTCTTGGGTTGGGAACGGTGGCCTGCCCCTGACCGGCGTGCAGACAGAGCACCGTCGCGCCTTGATGGAGAAGGAATCCCGGCATCACATCACCTCCAATGCTTGTTCGTTGAGTTTTATGCTGGGCCCGGAAAGCTTGATGGTCGCGCCCTTGCCGTTGTCGACCTCGATCCCGGTCGCGGAAAGTTTGATCTTATGGCCGCTGGTCGTCTCGATGGTAATGCCACCGGCCCCAGGCGTGTCATCCATGGTCAGAGTGCAGGTGTCGGTCTTCAGCACCTTTTTCTTTTCGGCCACGGGCGACATTGAAACGGGCGGGGATTCATTGTCTCCCCAAAAGCAACCTGACCAGATGGCGCGGTGGGGATCGCCTGCGGCAAACTCAATCCAGACATAGGCATTCGCCGGCGGCATCATAAAAAACCCAATGTCCGGACCGGCATACGGCACGCACGGTTGGGCCCAGACCGTGTCGTCCCCGAAAATACTGGGAACCTTGACGAGAAGGCGGCCTTTGCCGAGCGGATCGAAGTTGTTATCAACGACTCCTTCGTATTTTCCATAGAACGTTGCCATGGCAGTCTCCTCAAGGCACCACCACGGGGAATGCCGCGCCGGTTCCGTCGCGCGACAAGCTGAAGCTTTGGGTGTAGCGACCTTTGCTGATGCTGTGGGTGACAGACTTGACGTAATAATTCCCGTCGTAGGTGTCGCCGGCGCCGCGCAGCCCGACCACGCTGCGGGAATGGAGCAAACCGTTGTAGCGTAACGCATCCAACTGGCCGCTGGCCGTGACGACATCATCTGAGGATTGATCGACCTGACCCTGCGCCCTTGCCTCAACCCGGCTCTTATCTTCATCCGTCGAGGATGTCTTGCGTTTTGCCTCAGCTGGCTCACGGGCCAGTGGAACTATGGTCCGGGATGCGCTCGGTCTGGTAATCGTCCGCTTCGACTTTCCGTCCACAAAAGTAATTTGCTGCGCGCGCAAGGCGTCAAATCGAAAGCTGATCGAGTCGACATTGGTGTTCGGGCCCTGGTTCACCGAGAGCGCGCTTTGTGGGAGGGAAAGCCTCTCCGGCGGTCCCCAGTACGTCGTGCTAGCCAAGGGAGCCGGGCCTGGCGTAACATAAAACACGAAACCATAATATCCCGCCAGTTGCTGAATGTAGGCACGGTCGGTCAGGTTCGCCGGGCGTACGGTTCGTTCCTCGAGCGGGTTTCGCGGCGTTAATGCTTTGGGGTTCGGCGGCGGCTTGAGCGGCGGGATCATCCCGTAACGCTTATATTTCCCCACGAGCTGGACCACGATCTCGAAATCCGGCACGGCCAGATGCGGGCTTGGCTCTTGCTCCAAATCCATCATGACGCTCACGTCCTCGCCCGTCACGGTCAGTGTCGAAGCGCCTGGCTGCTCATTTGGTGAGAGCTGCGTTTGTGTGATGATCCCGTCTATCAGGACCTCCGGCGCAATGGCGAATCTCACCAGCAGGATCACGCGAACGAACGGGCGAATTAGCGGATTCTTTAGCAGTCCGTAATCTGCCAGATCCAGGGGACCAGAGCGGCCGATTTGAAACGTCAGCTGAAAGCCGGACGGTCCGCTGTCGCTATGCGTCACTTCCACGCTCGTGAGCGCTTCAGCGATGGAGAAGGGGACGGGAACGGGATCGTTCGGCCCCATCCACAAAGATAAGTGAACACCGAGCAGGCTCATAAACGGGTCATGCTTGTGGAATTGCTATCCGCAGGGTGCGCCCCACCTCGGCCGTGAGATCGTCTGGGTTCATTGCGTTATTCGCGTCGCACACCCGCCAGAAGTGCAGCGGGTCGCCGAGCGCGCGGAAGGTGATCACGTCCAGCCGGTCGCCTTCCGTCACCATCACCTCAGCCAGGAGCGGCATATCCTCGGCCCGGGGCAGAAAACGGCGACGCACGTAACGGACCTCGCGGCCGTCGGGCATGATAAACGCGGCCGTTTCGAGCGAGTAATAGCGACTGGTGTGTTCGAACATGATCAGAACAATTTGACATCGCCGCCGAGCACGGCCCCGGCATTACTCACGCTGCCCATCGTGGCGAAGACCTCCTTCGCAATCTGGTGCGCGAGATAAATATAGTAGCCGGGATTGGTCAGGGAGAGATCGTTGACGCTCAGCACGCGACAGTTGAGCGAGACTTTGGCGCGGATGGGGTTGAGCCCCGTGTCATGCGCCTCCTCGGTGATGGTCAATTCGGTTAGCCGCACGGGAACCACGCGTTTCAATCCCCAGACCAGCAATGTGAAGGGCCCGATGGGCGGCACGATTTCGAGGGTTCCGAGCGCCAGCAGGACCGTGTTCGCAATCACCAAAGCGCTCTTTGGATAAATGAGCATCTCCAGGGCGGAGAGCTGCGGATAGATGCCGAGCTTGGTTGCCATGGTCCCGCTCGTCTCGAGCTGATCGGTTGCGTCGATCTCGATGTCCATTTTGATGTTTTCCACCGGCGGGCCCTTGAGTCGCATCGCTTCCGCGCGCGCCCCGCCGTCGCCTGAAGCCTGCGCCGTCAGGGTGCGAGTCACTGTGTCGGGATTGTATTGAAAGACCGCGATGCTCGCCAACGGGTTGAACAGGTCAACTCCGATAATGGCGCCCTTTAGGAGGCGGGGAGAACCGGGGAAACTGCTCATTTTATCATTCTGCCGGGACGATCAGGAGGAAGCCCGACGTTGCTCCGATGGAGCCAGCCAGCCGTCGCGCTTCTTTTTCCAGGAGAAAACAGTGGGGAGGAATCGACCATGATCGGAACCGGAGGGTTTATCTGATGGGGATAAAGGGGTGATTAGCTGCTGGAATTGATTTCGCCCGATGATGCGCAGGTCTCTTTCAAAATCGCCAGCACGAAAATCACGTCTTTTCCGCCTGGGCCCTGAGTCGGCGGCGTGGCCCTGCCTAGACCGAATCAGCGCTGCTTGGAAGCGGCGCGGGCCGGCTGGTCCCGCTGCCGGACCGGCGCGGACTCTCCGCTTAACGAGGCGATTGAAGCTTGGTGCGCAGCCGGCTCGGATACCAATCAAGACCTGTCTTGAAGATGGCGACCGCATTTTTTGAATAGGCCTTGGGAAAATCCAGATAGAACTTGCCGGCAAACCAGAACAGCCCCACCTGATCGGACCATCGCGTTATTGCGCTAATTGGCATCATTACGGGCGAAAGCAGCACCGCTGAATCATTGTTTGCCTCCGGGGGCAGACGTCCCGCTGTTTGGAGGACCGTCGCCACGACAGCCTTTGCCTCGGCTGAAAAATGGTTTCGAACGCCTGTCTGCAAGACGGTCTCAGCGGCCTGGCCGTCGACGCTTCCCCCGCCTCGAAGGTGAGGGCATCCAACGACGAAATGCTGCAAGGTCTCCACAATTTCCAAGGGACAATCGAGGTCCGTGCTCCTCGCCGTCGTCACCAGTTTATCAGGGGCCATTTTTAGACCGAGAAACATTTGGCGCCGGATTAATTTCCCTTCAGCGCAGGGATTGCTCCGCTTTTCCAAGAGCAGCGCCGCCCACTCGCGCGACTCGTTCGCGATGTCGCCGGGCACTGGTTCCGCGATGGGAATCTCAAGCCATTGGCCGCGGAAAATTGCTTCAAACCACCTGATATAGTCAGTTGAGTCGTCCACTCCTAACGAGTCCTTTTCAAGCGCCGGGTTTCAACAGGGGGGGTGGTAGCAGAAGATTAGTTTGACCGCCTTGAACCGGTTCGCTGCCGGATCCCACCGGCTCCAGGACATTTTCTTAAAAGAGTGCAGGACATTCAGCGTTGTGGCCACGCCGTGGCCCCCGGGGACGCCCCCGGGATAATAGAGCTTACCGCCAAAATCGAATTCCAACGCCGCCTCGTAGTTATTCGCAAATCCGCCGCCATCGTATAGAAACGCCTTCCGTCCCTGGGAATCGGGGGGAAAGTCCGCCATGGCTCCAGTGGCGCCACCACTGGCCAGAAGCGAGGCCACGATCGGAACCGAGGGCGAGGCGGGATCAGCGTAGACGGCAATGCCAACGGCCGTGCCGGGAACGCCCACCATGTTGTTCACGGCCTGCACGAAACGCACGATCGCCTGGCACTCTGCGCTCGAGAGGATGTCATCCGCGAGAGGCCAGATGTTTCCGTTATATGGTTTCTGCAGGTTGTAGCTGGGAAAGCGCTTCATTTCGCCGCTGACGATGTCGTGCGGCTTGTTGCCAAATCCCTTCGTGAGTTCAGTCGCTTTCGCCATCCGTTTGTGCGTGACCCCGCCTCCGACCGGCGTGTCGTACGTGACAAACACGGCGTGATCGAGGCTCTGTCCCAAAACTTGATTTTGTCCGATGACCTCGGCGCTCCAATCAATTGTCTGCTTCTGGTACTGATCATCGATGGCATCCGGAATCATGCCGACTGAAGTGGCAGAGAGCACCTGGTCTTTTCCGCCATTGAGGCTGCCGGATGCATTAAAGGTCAGGAAACTCAAAGCACTTTGCCCTTTCAGGTTGACCGGCACCCTCGTGACGGTCTCCGGCGCGACATCCAGGGTAATATCCACCTTCACCGCCTGGTTTTTCGTATGACTGATCGGCGCACTCTTTGTGTTGGGAATGGCTGAGGTCCACTCCGGTTTCGCGAAGTTCGGACCCGCGCCATCCCACGAGGCCTGATTATCCTTCATCAAACCATGGTCGCTCGTAAAGCGAACGGCCTTGAGGGTGAGGGAGGTCGAAAACATTTCATCCAGTGTGCGCAGTGTCTCCCGGCCCACGGTGCCTTCGTCAGCCAGCCCATGGTCCACTTGGAATTGCTTGACCGTCGCAAATGTCTCGTCTTCGAAGATTCCGTCGGCGTCCCCGTCTTTAAATGAGATAGGCATCGGATAGCCCAGGTCACGCAAGGCGCGCTGAAGAGTTTTGACGCCTTCGCTAACCTCCGTCTTGCGCATCGCCGGGCTATTATCAAAGGCGCGTTGTAACCGGGGATCTCTCTTGAGCCGCTCGGACTTCAGGTCCTCCTTCCTTTCCGCCGCGGTGAGCCGCTGTATTTGCCCGGGTGGCGCCCAGGCTGATTGCTGCACGATGTGAGTCAACTCATGAGCGAGAATCCGCCGGCCGCCAGAGGTGTGCGGAGAAAACTTGCCGTCACCGAAGACAATGTCTCGCCCCACGGCATAGGCCTGGGCGCCGAGGGCCGCGGCCGATGCGCTGGCTCGAGGCCCGGTGTGGATCCGCACCTGGCTGAAGTCAAACGCGGCGGTTGCGCTTCGCTCGGCGCTTGGGGCCGGAGACATCACCTTCGCTGCGACCAGATCGGCTTGTTGCTCGTAATAATCGTCCGTGGGACCCACGCTCAGGCGGGAAACCGAGTGCCGCGCCGGAACTCGGATGGGTACGTCGCTGAAGTTGTGTCCAAAACGCGGCTCGAAAAAAGCGCGCGTCTCTGAATCAAGGGAGCGACCCGGGGAACGCAACACTTCCTGAACGATCGGTGGGACATCAGGAGGACGAGCGTTGACGGATGAGCGATGGGCGCTCAGGCGTTGCAGCAATCCGGAGCGAGCTGGAGCGGCGGGCTGCGCTCGAATGGCGTCGGGTTGGGCCTGCAACAGTCCGGATGTCTTCACGGTAATTTAATGCGAGCTAGCATGGCACATCCTCCGGAATCCGCTCCTCAAGCTTGAAGAGACCGTAGTTTGGCTTCTTGCAGCGGGAGCGCGCCAGCGCGCAAGAATTGATGTACCTCAGATCGAACTTTCCCGTGCCTGCTTTGTCAGTCTTAAGACGTTCGTAGGATTCCCCGCAAAACGGATCGCGGAACGATCGTCCGCGTGCCTCGATGCCGTGCTCCGCGCGCAACGCATTTTCCCGATCGACGGTGAACGGCTGCCGCCCCACCGTGGTCGTGACTGCCGCCGTTTCGGCCTTGCCGGCATTGCCCAGCCAGCCGTGCCCGCAGAGTTCGTGTCCGAGGATGAGCCACGGATCGTTATCCACGTTTTTGCCCGAGGCGGTGACTGAGCCGAACACGTTCGGGCTGTTGGGCGAGTTCACCGTCACGATTCCACCCGTTCCTCCCGGCTTCACACCGGTGCCGGCATCGTCGTCGGTATAGGTAGTATTTGGCCGGCTGACATCGTCGATTTTGATCGTCCACAAATTCGTTGAATTCACCAGATCGCACAGGCAGGTGCAACCCGTCGCGGTCTTTGCCGTCTCGGCCGGCCTTGGGCCCCCAATTCCCGGAACGGAACAGAACGCGGCGGACATGCTCATTTCGCCAGTTCCGGCATCAACTTTCGGTTTCTCGGCGGAACATAGTTCCGCGCAATAATCCTCCACGGTGGCGGCGTTGGTTTGGCTCACGCCTTTGCCGGTGGGGTTCGGAATCAGGTCCTTGGGCTTGTCCACAACGACCGTTCTCTGCAACCTCTGGTGCGTGCGCGATAACACTCCTCCCGCACCGTGCGGCAAATCGATCCGCCGCATTGCCTCGTCCGCTTCCCGTTCCAGGCTGCCTCCGTCATCATCAAGGGAAGGCTGCCCGTGGCTCTGAGGCGATTCTTCCTGCTGCAAAACATGCACCAGCTCGTGCGCCAGCAAACTTTTTCCCGCTCTCGTTTCCGGTGTGTACCGTCCGGCGCCGAAAACGATTTGGTGGCCGGTCGTGTAGGCCTGCGCGTTTATCGCTGAGGCGGAGGCTGCCGCCTTCTCGTCCGCATGAATCCGCACGTGGCTGAAGTCGTGTCGGAACCGCGGCTCCATAAAGGCGCGAGCTTGTTTATCGAGCGGCCTGCCGGGCGAACTCAACACTTCGCTCACAATCGGCGAAACGGCCGCGGCTGGAGGCTGGGAGATCGCGTGAGGATCGGTGGCGCGCTGCAATTTCTTCTTGCGGCAGGCCTCGCATTCGCCGCTTGGACCCGGCGTGCCGCCGCAGGCGCATTTGCGTTGCAGCATGCCACTGCGCATAGGCGTGAAGGATAGACCGGCGGTGAGGGTTAATCGAGCACGCATTTGTGTTTCACCTGGGCGGTTGCGCTCACGGCAACTTGTGCAAACCGTTGAGGTCCTCGGCCAGAAGAACAAATTTCGTTCGATCGCCGGCAACGATCTCACTGACCGTTGCGACCAGCGCGCTCAGCAAGAGTCGCGTCCGCGCCACCGCATCGGTGAGCGCAAAATAATCGTCGCCCAGCGTCACGGAATTTCCCGGGCCGGCGGACCACGCGGTGGTTTTGGCGGCGGGATCACGCGTCACGTTTATTGAGCGGCGGCTGATCAATCCCATGCGTTCGTATCGGTCCGAGATGCCAGCCACAGAGAAGCGGTCATCGTCGGTCGGAAGCGTGGGGGGCATGGTCAGGCCAAATC
>JBAPMH010000514.1:0-4141 GCA_049278515.1 Chthoniobacterales bacterium | reverse complement strand
ATCGCACGCTCCATCAAAATCGTCCACGTCGCGTTGTCGTGAAAAACTCCGCGGGCGCGTTTGATGGAATCCCAGAAGGCGTCGGGCGTCTTTTCGTAGCAGAGGAAACCGAAGCCGGCATCCATTGACGGGTCGTAATCCTCAATGATTTCCTGAATTCCGCCGGTCGCGCGGGCGACGGGGAGCGCGCCGTACTTCAAACTGTACATCGCACTCAATCCGCTCGGCTCGATCTTCGAGGGGATCAGGGTGATGTCCGCCCCGGCTTCGATGAGGTGCGCCAGCGCTTCGTCATAATGGCTGCGGTAGGCAAACTTCGTCGGATATTTGCGGGCGGCGATGGCGAGCGCGGTCTCGTAGCCCGCATCGCCTTCACCGAGAATGATCAGGCGCACGTCGTCCGAAAGGAGGCGATCCAAAAGTGGCATGAAGAGATCGAACCCCTTTTCCGGAACGAGCCGCGTGACCATTCCAAAGACGGGACCAGTGGGGGCCGGGGCAAGGCCAAGTCCGTCGAGAAGCAAATCGCGGCAGACCGTTTTGCCCTGAAGATTGCCCGGACCGAACTGGCGCGGCAGCAGATAATCGGTCTCCGGATTCCAGCGCTGGTAATCCGCGCCATTCAGAATTCCCACCAGCCGATGAGCGTGCTCGCGCAGCACAATCTCGAGCCCGCATCCCCCCTCGGAGCTCAGGATCTCGCGCCGGTAGCGCTCGCTTACCGTGGTGATTTTGTCGGCGGCAACAATGCCTCCTTTGAGTAAATTGAGCCGGCCGAAATACTCGACCCCGGCCGGCTTGAAATATTTCTCGGGTAAATTCGTCAGCTCAAAATCAAGGCCCCAGAAGCTCCCCTGCTCCGCCAGGTGATGAATCATCAGCACGGTGGCAAACGGCAGTCGCTGCTCGGAAACCAGAACCGGGACCAGAGCGGCAGCCCAATCATGGACATGCAGGATCTGCGGCGTCGGGGTCATCCGCCGGGCCAGTTCCAGGGCCGCCTTGCAGAAGAAAATGGATCGCGCGGCGTTGTCCTCGTAGGCAACACCGTGTTCTCCATAAATTCCGGCGCGCCCGAAGAACTCGTCGCAACGGACAAAGAAAGTCTGGACGCCACCCGCGGTGCGACCCTCGACGAACTCCGCGACATACATTTTTGTTCCAACGCGCACGTCCACGGTGATGCCCGTGTCCCGCAAATCGATGGCCGGATTTTCGCTGATTTCGCGATAGTACGGCATCGCGATTCCGACCTCGTGTTTGCGCGCCCGGAGCTCTCGCGGCAACGCTTCCAGCACGTCCACGAGCGCCGTGGCCCGGGCCAAAGGCGGCCCTTCCGCGCTTATCATCAGAATTCGCATTCGAATAAGTCTAACCGCGGATTACGCGGATTGCACGGATGGGAGAAAAGCATGCAAATTCAGGACTTATCCGAGACATCCGCGTTATCCGCGGTTAAGAATTCAGACTTCACCCACTCCAGCGCTTCCTCCCGATCCTTAAGCGCGCCCTCGAGCTGCCGCGTCTCGACTGCCTCGAGAATCTCGCCAAACATCGGCCCCGGCTTCATCCCCATCGCGATCAAATCATCCCCGCGCAGCAGCGGCGGCGGGATGATCGGCTCGTTCGCGAACTCCTCCTTTTTCTTCAGCAAAAATTCGTAGTTATCGAGCATCGCGTGGCTGCTCGCGCAATCGATCCGATGCAGCTCCAGCTCGTCTTCGAAGGTCGGCCGCGCCATGAAGCGCTTCAATTTCGCGACCCGCATGTTCGGCACGTCTTTGAACACCATGTGCTGGCGCACCGCTTCGACCGTCGCGTCGATTTCCGCGCGGGAAAACCGGAGCCGCTCCATGATTTGTTCCGTCATCTCCGCGCCAATGCGGTCGTGGCCATTGAACCGGATCCGGCCTTCTTCATCGACGGTCGCCGTCGGCGGCTTGGCCACGTCGTGAAATAAGACGCTGAAGACGAGGGGCAACGACGCTTCGGCCGGCAGCATCTCCAGCATGATCCGGGTGTGCTTGAAAACGTCCCCTTCGGGATGGAACTGCGGGGGCTGCTCGCATCCTTTCATTGCTTCCATTTCCGGAAGAATCGCGCGCAGCAGGCTGCTGGCATCGAGCAGGTCCCAGCCGCGGGTCCGATTCGGCGATAGAAAAATCTTCACCAGCTCAGCCCGGATTCGCTCGGCGCTGATCTGGTTGATCGAAGCCGCGCTCGCCACGACCGCGTCCCACGTCGCCGCCTCAATCTCGAAATCGAGCACCGTGGCAAACCGCACCGCGCGCAGCATCCGCAGCCGATCCTCGGCAAAACGCTGCCCCGGATCGCCGATCGCCCGGATCACACGCCGCTCCAGATCGGCGCGGCCCCCAACGAAATCGATGACCTCATCCTTCTCTGGGTCGAAAAACATCCCGTTGATCGTGAAATCGCGCCGGGCTGCATCTTCCTTCGCCGTGGCGAAATGCACTTCCACCGGACGCCGGCCATCCAGATACACGCCATCGGAACGAAACGTCGCGACTTCGAACTGGAAATCATCCTCGAGCACGACGATGACGCCGAAGTGCGCGCCGACCGCATAGGTCCGCGGAAAGATTTCTTGCACGACTTCCGGCCGCGCGTCCGTCGCGATATCAAAATCCTTCGGAATCTGGCCACGGAGCAAATCGCGCACACAGCCTCCCGCAAAGTAAGCCGTATGTCCGGCCACCCGGAGGCGTTCCGCGACCTGGCGGGCGGCCGATTCCATGTCCGTCTGAGTCTTCATTGGCAAGAGAGGTCCTCATCGGAACAGAACCCAACCTCGGCTGTCACGCCATCAAAAGAGATGCGCCGGCCCCTCTAACTCAGATCATCCGTTCGCGTGGCTTCTGGTTGTAGACGTTCGCCTGTGGCGAACGCGAGAGCGTTTCCGCTTACGGCCCCCGATCGTAGATTTCTACCAGGCCGATGCCGGTCCCGTCGTTTAACCCCGCCAGCAACACCGTGTAAAACCCGGGCGGCAGCGACGCCGCAATCGCCGATTCCAGATTACTGGTCGGCGCCAAACCGGCCGCCATAATTTCGGCCGCTTGCACGGCATTATCCTGCCAGTCGTTGTTCGTCACGACCAGGGTCCCGTTCTCGTCCCGCAGCTCAAGGGTTGGATTGGCCAGGACCGCACTCGCCGGGAAGAAGGCCGGAGCCAGGCTCGGCCCGATTCCGCGCAGGACGACTCGGTCCAACGCCGTTCCGTTACTCAGCACCACGCCCGCGATGACGATGCTGTCGCCCGTGCTGACAAAGGCTCGCGTACTGATGTTCCCGAGTTTTCCGGTGTCCTGGCTCAGGTCGTAAACCTCCACCAGCGCTACCCCCGACGTATTGTTGCCGCCTTTTACCACCGCGGTGTACGATCCTGGCGCCAGCGTCGCGTCGATCGCTGATTCAAGGTCGTTGGTCGGCGCCAGCCCGGTGGCCTGGATCGCAGTCGCCTGGGTGTCTCTCCAGTTGTTGTTGGTTATCGTGGTGAACCCGATCGGCCCGTGCAGCTCAAGGACCGGATCCGCCAGCACGTCCGCGATCCCGAATTGACTCAAGGACGGCCCGATGGCTCGCACGATCACATGCTTCGGCGCGCTTCCTGTGAGGATGAAGCCGCCGATGCCTACCTTGTCACCCACCTGGACACGCATGCGGGTCGAGAGGTTGATGGCCTGCGTGATTGGCGGCGTGGGTGTCGATGTTGGAGTCGGCGTCGCGGTCGGAACCGGTGTCGCGGTCGCGGTTGCTGTTGGCGTGGCCGTTGCCGTCGGCGTTGCCGTGGCGGTTGAAGTTGGTGTAGCCGTAGCGGTTGCCGTTGGCGTCGCCGTAGCGGTCGCTGTCGGTGTGGCCGTGGCAGTCGCTGTCGGTGTAGCCGTCGCGGTTGCCGTCGGTGTAGCCGTCGCGGTTGCCGTTGGCGTAGCCGTAGCAGTTGCGGTTGGCGTAGCCGTGGCCGTCGCTGTTGGAGTAGCCGTGGCGGTTGCCGTTGGCGTGGCCGTGGCGGTCGCGGTTGGAGTTGCTGTGGCGGTCGCGGTCGGAGTGGCCGTAGCGGTCGCCGTTGGTGTTGCTGTAGCGGTTGCTGTCGGAGTTGCCGTAGCGGTCGCCGTCGGAG
>JBAPMH010000513.1:0-6767 GCA_049278515.1 Chthoniobacterales bacterium | reverse complement strand
GGTCGACCCTGCTTTTAATCCCGGCAGCGGCGCCGTGCCAATTTTAGTGTGGTCTCTGACCCCACCGGACAGCAGCGGGAAGATTGTGATCGGCGGAACTTTCACCACCTATAATGGCGCGAATGCTCGCAGGATTGCACGACTCGACACGACGACCGGCGCGCTCGATCCGACCTTTAACACCGGTGGTACGGGTTTCAACAACGGCACCGTCTATGCCCTGCGCCAGGCTCCGGACGGAAAATATTACGCTGGAGGCTCCTTTAACTCCTACAATGGCGTCACGCGACCCCGCATCGCTCGCCTCAATAGCAACGGATCACTCGACACCACGTTTTCCGGGCCGGCCTATGTCTCGGGAGACACCGTGTATGCCCTCGCGCTGCAAAATGGAAAGGTCTACGCAGGCGGATCGGCTGTATCGAATTTTGGTTCAATCTTTGTCCGGTTGACCGATAGCGGAGCGGTGGATTCGAGTTTGGTTACTGGAACCTCGTTCGAAACTTCTCCCGTGAATCTTTACCACGGATTCCCCACCAAGATCTCGGCCCTGACCCTTCAGGCAGATGGCAAGCTTCTCGTCGGAGGAATCTTCAATCGGTATAACGGGACCGCTCGCAGCTGTCTCGCCCGCCTGACGGGGCCGGTCGTCGTCCCCACGCCTACTCCATCTGCGACACCCTCGCCGGCGACACCAACGCCTACCGCCACGGCCACGGCTACACCCACCGCTACACCCTCTCCGGGTCGGGCGTTAAACATATCGACGCGCATGGTAGTGCAGACCGGGGACCAAGTCGGCATCGGCGGGTTTATCATTACGGGCAGCGCTCCGAAGCAGGTACTCGTCCGGGGCATAGGGCCTTCCTTAACGCAATTCGGAGTGCCGAACGCCCTGGCTGATCCGGTATTAGAACTCCACGGACCAGCTGGTTTTACTACGGTCACCAATGACAATTGGCGAGACGGTCAGGATATGATCGGAATCATAGGTACCGGCCTCGCGCCGACCGATAACCTGGAATCAGCGATCCTTGCGACGCTACCTCCAGGCGCCTACACCGGCATCGTGAAAGGCAAGAACAACACCGCGGGCGTGGGCTTGGTGGAAGTATACGACCTGGGTGCGGCAACTTCTCAACTGGGTAATATCAGCACGCGTGCCTTTGTCAGTACCGGGGACAACGTCATGATCGGCGGATTCATCCTTGGTGGAGGCGGCAATAGCCAAATTGAAATCCTGGGAATCGGGCCTTCTCTGGCAGCGAGTGGCGTGAGCGGGGCATTAGCCGATCCTACGCTCGAACTCCGGGACAGCAACGGCGCGCTCGTGGCTTCCAGTGACAATTGCGGGTCTATGACCATCCACCCCCTCGACCCGGCCGAAGCTTGCATCGACATCTCGCTTCCACCCGGCGCTTTCACTGCCATCCTGGCTGGAAAGAACGGCGGCACCGGAGTGGGTCTGGTGGAAATTTACAACCGCCAATAGTCTGACGAGGCGTCGGGTTTGTAGCCGGGGTCGATGACCCCGGCCGGGTCGTGCGACTATTGACTTGGGCCAGGCCGGGATCGCCGATCCCGGCTACAGCCATTCTCAGTTCAATCGGTAGACTTCAACGAGCGCATTGCCGATGCCGCCGTTCTTGCCTCGAACAATCGCCGTCGTATTGCCGGACGGACGCGCGATCAGAATCGCGGATTCGGCGTTGTTAGTCGGCGCGAAGCCGCTCGCGGCGATGGCGGTTTCATTTGTGTCCCGCCAATTATCGTTCTCCGCGATCATGGTGCCGTTGCTGTCGTGGAGACTCAGGATCGGATCGGCAAGAGCGTTGGGAACTCCAAACCCGGTGAGGGACGGACCGATCGCGCGCACGATGACGTTGATGTCCTGGCTTGCCGGATGACCCGCGATGAATCCGCCGATCATGACATTGCCTCCGGTTTCGACGAACCCGCGGGTACTGACATTGCCGAGCTTTGAGTTGGAGGTTGCCGACAAATCGTAGACTTCGACGACCCCCACGCCCGTCGTGTCGCTTTTCCCCCGGACGATGGCCGTGTAGGAACCCGGGGCCAGCGTGCGCAGGATGGCGGACTCAGTGGCGAAGACGGGCTGCAATCCCGTGGCGCGGATTTGGTCGCCCTGCGTCTCGAACCAATCGTCGTTCGCCTGCAATTGAGTATCGCCCTGGAAGAGCGTGAGCGTGGGGTTCTGAAGTGCTCCGGTAACCCCCGCGCTTTCGAGCGACGGCCCGATCCCCCGCACCAGAACCTGTTTCGGTTCGGAGCCCGTGATGATGAAACCACTGATCAAAACGGCGTCGCCTGTCTGCACCCGCAGGCGCGTGGAAATGTTAAGCAGCTTCCCTGGCGGAGCCGCGTATCCCAGCGTCCGAAGATAGGCGCGATCGTCATCGTTGACGGTGGCGCGGTAGGGAAAATGGACTCCGATCAGGTGCGCGAAATCATCGGCGTGGTTGATCGGATAATTTGGGAATGGCGAGATCGTATCGAAGTAGGCGTTGGGATCGTGGAGGTTCGCAGTCGCCGACACCGTGCCACCGGGGTTAACCAAAGGATGTCCCGCCGAGTCGAAGAGGAACATGTCGTGCCGCGTCACCTGCGAGGCGGATGGATTCGCCGGGTCGATCCCGGAGACCGCGCCGAGAATGTGAGTGATCTCATGACGCGTGAGTCCTTTGAGATTGGCGATGAAGTCCGCGTAGTTGACGACGCCATCGCCGTTTTGATCCGAATAGATCGATAGATTGAAGCTGTATTCGATTGAGCCATCCGCGGCGCTGCCATTCACATCCGAGCCCGTCCGGATCTTGATGTAAGTGTTTCCGTCCCGAAATCCACCCGGTTGCAAGACCTGGGTGGCCGTAGCCGCACCGGCCGCGTAGGCCGTCGTCATCGACGAAGTGATCGTGAGTTGAATCGTCGCCGTCTCGGCAAACTCCCGGCCGACCTCGTCCAGCGCCGCCTGTAACGTTGAGCGCGCCTGGCTCCCAAAAGTCGGGTCGTCCCAGTTCTGGTTCGTATGACTGGTGACGTCCGGAAAACTTAAAGCGAAGGTGACCTCGGCCTGGAGCCGGGAAGCGGCGAGAATGGCAACGATCGCACCGAACACGATCGTGAGGATGATCCGGGACATCGCGAACCTGTCGCTGCTATCCTTCCACGCGGTCAAGGGAAAAAGTCCGTGGAGGGCCGAGCTCTGCGAGGCCGGAAATCAAACCCGGACCGGCGTCGCGGAGCCCCGCCCTCCAAGCGATCCAGACAAAAAAAGAACGCGGTGGCGTTTCAACTGCGATGCAAGCATTTCTCCGCCTTTCTCTCCTCGTCGCCATCATCCTCTCCTGCGTCACGTGGCATACACCCGAAGCCCATTGCGCTAGTTCCGAGATCAAGCTGCCCCTCGAAATTCCGATGCAGACCGGTGACGGAATGCCGACCGTGGAAGTCATGGTCAACGGCCAGGGGCCGTTGGTGTTTGGCTTCGATACCGGGGCGCAGGCCGACCCTCGAATCGATGTGTCGCTGGTTGAGAAGTTGAAACTCAAATCAACCGGCCAGGTCCAGGCTACTGATCCTTCCCGCCGGAATTACCAGGCGTCCGAGACCTACAAGGTCGATTCAATTTCCGTCGGCAGCCTGCGTTTGACCGATGTCACGGTCATCGGCCGTAACTTTCAGAATTCGCCCCGCCCGCTCAAGGTCGATGGGATCCTCGGCCTCAACGCCTTCGCCGATTATCTTGTTACCCTCGACTTTCCAGCTAAGAAGCTTCGCTTCGAGAAAGGCGAGCTGCCGAAGTCCGACGGCGCAGAAATTCTCGACTACAAGAACGACGCCGGCATCGTCCAGGTCGAGCTAAGCGTCGCCGACAAGAAGATCAAAGCCCGCCTCGACACCGGCAACGCCATCGGCGCTTTTGTCTTCCCGACTGCGTTCGTGGAAAAGCTGAACTGCGCCGGCGAACCACGCGTGATCGGCCGCGCCCGCAGCGCGACCGGCGAGATGGAGATCAAGCAGGTCCAGCTGAAGGACGTGATCAAGTTGGGTCGCCATGAGTTCACCGACGCGATGATTGTCTATCCCGCGCTCGGCGACCTCGGAAACGTAGGGGTAAAAACCCTGAGCGAGTTCGCGGTAACTTTCGATCAACAGCACGAGCGTGTGCGTCTGACGAGAAATAAATTGTAGGGCGTCTCTGTGAGACGCCGGTTAGGATTTGGCGTTTCACAGAAACGCCCTACAAACTAATCTTTGCTGAGCTTCGATTTGATTTTCTCAAATTCGGTCAGAGCAAGGCTCACCACCTGATCCATGTTGTAATAGCGATAGGTCGCCAATCTGCCGATGAAGCTCACGTTTTTTTCCTGCGCGGCCAGCTCGGCATAACGTTCGTAGAGCGCCCGCGCGTCCGGCGCTGGGATGGGATAATAGGCCTCCTTGCCGGGACCGTAGTCATCCGGGTATTCCCGCACAATCGTCGTCACCGGAATTCGCTGCCCAGTGGCGTGCTTGATCTCAACAATCCGGGTGAACTCCTCTTCGTTCGGATAGTTCACCTGGACAACCGGCTGAAAAAATTCCCGCTCGAACGTCTCGGGCTCGAAGCGAAGGGAGCGATAAGGCAGCGGACCAAAGCAGCAGTTGAAATATTCATCGATCATTCCGGTGTAAACCAGGTGGCGGCATTGGATCTGAGGAAGAATTTCTCGATAGTCCACGCCGAGCCGAACCTCGATCTTCGGGTGATCGAGGATGCGCCGAAACATCGCCGTATAGCCCGCAGCCGGTACGGCCTGGAATTGCTCGCTGAGATAACGGTCGTCGCGGTTCGTCCGGATCGGGATACGTCCGCAAACGCTCGGGTCGAGTTCCTTCGGATCGCGTTTCCATTGTTTGAGGGTGTAGTTCTTGAAGAAAAGTTCGTAGAGCCGCCAGCCGACCTGCGAAACGATCACCTCTTCGCTGTTTCGCGGCGTCGCGATCGGCACGCGCCATTCCGCCAGAGCCGCTTCCATCTCCCCGGTTGTGGATGAGCCGGCGGGAAGTCCCAGGAGTTGTTCGAAGGTGTTTAGATTGATCGGGAACTGCCAGTAGCGTCCTTCAGCCCAGGCCAGGATCTTGTATTCCACCTGATGCCAGTCCGTGAACTGGGAGAGATATTCGCGAACCCGCGGCGAATTAGTCCGGAAATAATGCGGACCGTACTTGTGAAGAAGCACGCCGGAGGCGTCAGCTTCGTCGTAGGAATTGCCCCCGATGTGCGAACGCCGATCCACCACCAGGCAATGCAGCCCGCTTTGCGACGCCAGACGCTCCGCGAGAACCGCACCCGCGTATCCGCAGCCGACGATGAAGATGTCGCACGAAAGCACGGGCCATCATCGTGCTTCCTCCCAGGCGCGCGGAAGCAAAAAAATGCCGCTCTTTCTGCGGCTATGATCAACTGTAAGGAAACGACACGTCATCCCGAGGCTGGCGCAGCGCGCCGAGGGACCTCACATTCGCAGTTCGGTCACGCTGGAAACGCTGACGCGTGGCTCGCAGCAAACACTGCCGAACTGTCGCATTTTTCTTACGTGCCCGGTTAGCACCTGCGCGTTGCGGTATCACGCCGGGAAAACTAACCGGGCGCCAGCGAAGTTAGGACAGCAAATGGGACCCAATCAGGAGTCCGCCTTCAATTCCTGGCAAAGCTTGAGGTAAGCCGAATGCGCTTCGGTATTCCCGGCTTTCCGGAAAACTTCCGCCCAGTGGGCCGCGGCGAACGAGATCATCTCGCGGAAGCGTTTCGGATTGAAATCCGGCATTTCGCAGGCGGCCCAATGATCGCTGAGTTTCAGGCAGTCATGCAGATTCACCCCCGTGTTCACGAGACGGGCGGTATCGTTACCGGCAAAAGAGCGATAGGTGGCCAGCGTGTCGTTGCTGCAAAGTCCAGTCCCGAGGAAAATCGCGCGCACCCACATCTCCCAGTCGCCCACATGGACGAACAGTGGATTGAAGCCGCCGTGCTCTTCGTAGAACGCCCGGCGAACGACCACGCCCGCCGTTCGAAAAGGGTTCGTGTAATAATAGGGACTGACGTCATTGCCCGGTCTCCTCAGGCCCTCGATTTCAGGAGAAGTGCTCTGCGTATTGCCCGCCTCGTCCAGAATGAGCGCTCGCGCGTGAAAGAAAGAGACCGCCGGGTGAGCGTCGGCCATCTCCTCAATCTTGCGATAAAATCCCGGGAGAACGTAATCGTCGCCATGCAAAATGTGGACGAGCTGGCCGGCACTGCGCTGGAGACAAACGTTGAAGTTTCGCGTCACACCCTGGTTCCGGACGTTCCGATGGAATCGGACGCGTCCGTCGCTCAGCGCCTGGACGATTTTCTCGGGATCGTCCTCCGTTGAGCAATCGTCGACTACTTCAATCTCCATCCGGCTCATGCCGGGATCCTGCGCCAGGACGCTTTCGAGGCATGGGCGCAGATACTTGGCACAGTTGAAAGTCGGGATCATCACCGACCACAACGGCCTGCCGCTGCCTTGCGCAATCGGCTCCACCCTCGGTCCCCTCAAGCCGTCGGTCTTCAATGAGTCCATCCGCTTCCCCATACCCCGCGAAGAAATCCTAATCAATCACCAGCCTTCGTGCCGCGGTGTGGCCGCCTCACTCGGTCGAGGCGTGACGTGGGTGCGCCTCGAACACTTAAGTCTTGATCAGCTTGCACTGCGTTCAGCGGCTACCGCAATGGTGAC
>JBAPMH010000512.1:0-3184 GCA_049278515.1 Chthoniobacterales bacterium | reverse complement strand
GCGCAACTGGTAGGGCGAGACGCTGTCGAGCCGCCGGCTTTTCGCCGCGCCGCACAGGGTTGCCCTATTAATCCTTCCTTCCCATCCGTGTTATCCGTGCTCGCCACGGCGGAGCCCGTCCCTGGGCAAAGGCGGGTAATCCGCGGTCTAATTTTCCCCCTGAACGAAGCGAGGATGGAAAATAGAGGATCGTGGATAGCGGAGAGGTCCCCTGAAATGCTCAAGCTCGCCACAATGCTCAACCTTGGTAGAATCCGATCAGATGCCCACGATCTTTGAAAAAGACGGTTATCGTTTTTTCTTCTACAGCAACGATCATCGGCCGGTCCACGTCCATGTCCGATACGGCAAGGGCGAGGCCGTCTTCAATGTCGAAGACGAAATCGCGCTGCGTGAATCGCAAGGATTGAAGATCAAGGAATTGTCGAAAGCCCAGCAGCTTGCCGAGGAGAACAAGCAACTTATTATACAGAAGTGGCATGAACACCTTGACTGATACAGCTCGTTCCGCCTGTTTCCGCGAAGGGACGATTATCGTTGCGATGGAGAGCGGAGCGGAGATTAAGTTTCCGGTGGCGGAAAACGCGCGACTGGCCGGCGCAACTGAGAACCAGCTCAATCATATCGAGCTTTCTCCTTTTGGACTGCACTGGCCTGACTTGGACGAAGACCTTTCCTTCCGCGGCCTCCTGCAAGGTGACTTCGGCCAGCATCGCACAGGCTGAGTTCCCGGCGCCTCGCACCGAGGGTAAAGGGCGGGAACCGAACCGCGACCGCAGATTGTGCGGATCACGCGCATGGGGGGAAGCCAAATCCGAAGTCCGAATTTCGAAATGCGAAACAAGCTCGAATTAGCGGAAAGGGGGAAATGACCAAACGGGAGTCGTTTTGACCTTTCTTCTCTTAACATTCGGCCATTGTTTCGAATTTCGAGTTTTGCATTCCCCATCCGTGTCATCCGCGTAATCCGCGGTTAGATTTTGTCTCCCTCAAATTGGAGTCGCCAGCGATCGGCAAATCATTATTCTCGCGCCGAGATGAACTGGAAAGAACTTCGCCAGAAATTAACCCGGAAACACAGCCCACCACCGCGTCCGATCCGGCATCTCGCCCGGCTCACCTTTATCGCGTTTCTTCTCACCTTCGTAATCTCCCGCGTCTGCGTGATTCTCATCATGACCCGCCGGATGCCGAACCTCTTCTTTCACGCCGGCGGGACCCATGTGCACCATCTCAACTACGGCATCTTTCTTCTCTCGATCACCGCGGCGGTGCTCCTCTTCGCCCCGTGGCCACGCGAGCGGCGCGGCCTCTGGGCGCTCCTCTACGGTTTAGCGATGGGACTCACCTTTGACGAATTCGGGATGTGGCTAAACCTGGGCGGCAGTTACTGGCAACGCGCCAGTTTCGACGCCGTGATCGTCGTCCTGACCGCTTTCGGCCTGATCGCCTACGCGCCGCGCTGGGAACGCGTGCGCTCCCACCATTTCGTCACCGGTGCCGTGCTCCTTCTGGTGGTCGGGACGTTTTATCTCGTCCTCTTCAAATCGCTCCGCCACGCCAACGAGATGCTCATGCCGCACCTGATCGAAATCGAGCAATCCGGACCGAGGTGAGTTGGGGAAAGTAACGTGTGACAAGTGACATGTGACGTGAAAGAGCACGCCTGATTCATGTCACACGTCACTCGTCACTCGTCACACGTCACACGTCACACGTCACTCTCTGAGACTTCAGTCGACTGTCTTAATTGAATCGATAATGGCGCCAATATCCTCGGCGTGCTTTTGCATGGCTGTCGCCAGGCCGCTGAACATGATGAAGTAAGCGTTTTCCCCCTCTTTCGGCTCGATCGCGAGCAGCTCGGCCGTGATATCCTGCCCGGACGATTTGCCTTTCACCAGATAGATCGTTCCCTTCACCCCATTCTTGTTGGTATCGTCCCCCAGGTCCTTGGTTTCGACGCCGGTCATCTTGGCCGCTTTTGAGAAGGTCTTACCCAGATCCGGCAGCGATTCCTTCACTTGCGCGAAGGTCTGGTTCATTTTGTTTATGTTCAAGGTGAGCCCTGGTTTGTCTCCCGATTTGCAGACCAGGTCGCCGTCCTTGTCGGCCTCCATCGTCCAGCCTTCGGGCAGCTTGAACTTAAAAACCGGATTGTCTTCCGGGAATTTGACGCTCTTCGCCTCAAGGGGAAGGAGCAGGGTGACAAAAAGCGAGGCGGCCAGCGCGGCGTAACGTAATTTCATGCCCGCTTTCTGTTCGCGCTCTGTGGAGTTGTCGAGGTTATTCTGGGGAAAGTGACATGTGACGAGTGACCTGTGACATGAATCGGAGACGCTCTTTGCACGTCACTCGTCACACGTCACTCGTCACTTCCCTTTTCCCGCGGGCGGGACCGGATCTTTCGTTCCAAAGGGCACCCATGGCATGCAACGGAACAGGCGCGACGTGGTTAGCCACATGCCTTTGGGGAAACCGTGAATTTGCACCGCCCACTTCGAATATTCCGAGCAAGTCGGCTGGAAACGGCATCGGACAATATGTTTTCCCCAAGGCTGAAGAAGAAGGCGGTAACCCTTTATGACGATTTCCCGATAGAGAACCACCGAGACCTGCTTGTCCGGCGGCCGCATCCAATCGCAAAGCGCCGCGACCGCGATGACAACGGCGGCAATGCGATAAATCCAGGTCCGGCGTTTCTTTACGGTTGGCCGCAATGCGGGCAAACCGGGCTGCCTTCCAGGCGCTTCTTCTGGCAGTTCGGACATGGGACGAGATTGCCTTTCGGGCGGGTGACCAGGTGGACGATCAGCGCGATCACCCAGGTGAACGGAATCCAGCCAAGCACCGTTACCAGCTGAGCATTTTCGGAGTTGCGGCTCTTGGCGTCCTTCATGATCCAAATCGCCGTGAAAATCCAGGCGGCAATGCTCACGGCAATCATGAGGACGTAGACGACGCAACACGCGACGCCGACGCCGGCAGCTCCAACGACCGCGGCGGCATCTTCGGCGGTCGGCGAATAGCGCGGGCTGGGCGAGCTCCGCTGCGCGAGTAAGTTCGCGGCGCCAAGAAGAAACGGAAAGCCGAAGATCAATCGCTTCATGGGTCTCATCCTCGGATTTTCCGCGAGTTGCTGTCAATCAAAAGCGGAAATGGGAAAACCGGAAAGCGGATACCG
>JBAPMH010000511.1:0-1615 GCA_049278515.1 Chthoniobacterales bacterium | reverse complement strand
AGCGTATGGCCTGCTTCCGAATACGGGGGCCGGTGGTCACGCCACCTGGTATTTCAGCGCTGGCCCGCAATGGTCCGTTCGCGACAACATTCTTGTTACCGCTCTCATCGGCTCCGCGGCCGGCCATAAAAGCCCGGATCTGACCGGCACTTTCGAGATATCGCTTACCTATTGAATCGGGGCTCCGGCCCACGCCCTCCGTTGCGAACCGCCTGTCAGGCAAGGCTAACTCTCCACTCTTGACCCTCTTGCCCTAACGAGCCAATACTCGCCGCTTACCGGAGGACACAACCATGCTACATCTCGATACTGGCAACACCGCCTTCATGCTTCTGTGCGCGAGCCTGGTGATGCTGATGACGCCGGGGCTGGCGTTTTTCTACGGCGGACTCGTCGGGCGGAAGAACGTGCTGGCCATCATGATGCAGAGCTTCGTCTCGATGGGCTGGACCACCGTCTTGTGGTGGGCCTTCGGATTCTCGCTTTGTTTTTCCGGCGATCAAAAGAGCGGCACGGACTATTTTGGAATTGTCGGGAATCTGCAGTGGGCCGGGCTCCGCGGCATCACGCTTTCCACGCCCTCGCCTAACGAGACCATCCCCATGCTCGTCTTCTGTGCCTACCAGATGATGTTCGCCATCATCACGCCGGCGCTGATCACGGGCGCTTTCACCAATCGGATTTCCTTCAAGGCTTACATGCTGTTTCTGACCGCGTGGCTGATCCTGGTCTACTTCCCGTTTGTCCACATGGTGTGGGGTGGCGGCATCCTGGCGCAGTGGGGAGTGAAGGATTTTGCCGGAGGGATCGTCGTGCACAACATCGCGGGAATCGCCGCGCTCGCTTCCATTCTCTACGTCGGCAAACGCAAGGTCGCGGATCGAGGGCCGCATAGCATTCCGCTCGTCGCGCTCGGGACGGGCTTGCTCTGGTTCGGTTGGTACGGCTTCAATGCCGGCTCCGAGTTCAAAGTCGATTCGATCACTGCCGTGGCGTTCATCAACACCGATATCTCCGCTTCGTTTGCCGCGATCGCCTGGTTGCTGGTTGATTGGCGAGTTTCAAAGAAACCCAAGTTCCTCGGCCTGCTCACTGGCGCCGTGGCGGGGTTGGCCACGATCACTCCCGCGGCGGGCTATGTGTCGCCCGCCACCGCCGCCATTATCGGAACGGTGGCGGGCGTCGTTTGTTACTACGCATGCGCGTTGAAGAACAAGCTTGGGTGGGATGACGCTCTCGATGTGTGGGGCGTGCATGGCGTAGGCGGTTTTCTCGGCATTGTGTTGCTCGGTGTCTTCGCCTCAACCGCATGGAATCCGGCGGAAAACGGCGGTGTGAATGGACTGCTCGCGGGCGACTCGAGCTTCTTTGTGAAGCAACTTGCCGCCGCCCTGTTCTCGACCGTGTGGGCGTTTGGCTTCACGCTCGGCATGCTGTGGCTCATCGACCGAATCACTCCAGTGCGCGTGGAAGATGCGCACGAAGAACTCGGCCTCGACGAGGCGATCCACGGTGAGACCGCCTATGTGGAAGTGGACGCAGCTGTGATCCGCTCCGGTCAGCCGCTCTGATTGTGACATCCGACGCGACCCAGCCATGTCATCCCGAGCGAAGT
>JBAPMH010000510.1:0-15763 GCA_049278515.1 Chthoniobacterales bacterium | reverse complement strand
GTGTACTTGAGGTGCTCAAGCACCTGCGAGTTTACGACCGCTACGAGGTCTCTCAGTTTGAAGTTCGCGATCGGTACATCGTAATCTATCGCTGTGGGGCGATTCGCCTGACTAATCATTGGCTCTTTCTTTTTTGTTGGCATCGGTTTTCCTTTCTCTTGGGGTTTATGGGGTTTACGCGAACACGTTCGTGTCCGCGACATGGTTTTGGATTAAGTAGTCGACCACCGATTCAGTAATTCTCTGCCCACTTCTGCCTTCGTAAAAAGTGAACTGGGGATAGGGGTTTAGCTCCAGGGCCGCGAGGCGCCCCGCCTTGCTCTTTTTAAAGTCAATGCCGCTGACAATCAGGCCCAGCTGCCTGGTGAAGGCAATGCATCGGCGGAGAACCGACTGAGGCAGGTGGTCTGCAATGGCGTTGATCTCCTCATCCTCGATGAGGGCACTCCGGCGGTAATCCTCATTCGCGGCCTGGAGGCGTGTGCAAAAAGTCCTGTCACCCACCACATGAACGCGATAGTCGGCGCCCGCGATGTACTCTTGAAAAAGGGTCGGGCTGTTCGGCAAGAGATTCAGCCGCGCGAAGTGTTCCGGTTTCAGCAGTTGAGCGAAGGTCATTACGTTGCTCACTCCCTTAAAGATGACTTGCCGACCACACGCGAGGTAAAATCGGCGCGCCTCGGCGGCTCGATTCGTCACCAGTGTCCTTGGGATATCAAAACCAGCGCTGGCCATCAAGCCCAATTGGTAAGGTTTGGAATAATTCGAGTAAGAGTTTGCAGGCGAGTTGACGACTGGGCACGCGGAAAAAAGAAGCATCCGGTTTAGGTTGGATTGCAGTTCACCCATTTTGTTCAAATGACTCGTGTCCAAGGTGCGAGCGACGGCGTGCCGCACAAAAATGGAGCCGACAGGCCGCCTCCCTGTGCATTCGCCTCCTCGAATTTGGAACAGTCGACTGCTTTTGTGTTGTTCACACCGCACCTCCCAGTCAAAGGGATGATCCTCATCTACAAAGGCAAACGAGCGGGAGCTTTCCTGCAACGCCTTGAGCAGGCGTGGAGAAACTCTGTCCGCGCTCGAGCCGATAAAGAGGATCATGCAAGCATCTCCGCGAGGGTCGTAACGACCTTTTTGACTACGGATTTTGTTTCGTGCTGAAAGAGGGGGAATGTTTCGATGTATTTCAATAACGGCCGGGGCCTTAATTCGAAATCCAGCCGGCAAAATGAAATCTCATTGTTGCGCTGCCATTTAGGCAGTGCGTTCCGTTTCCGCCGCAGCAACGGCAGGATTGCCTTGGCAGCGTCTGTCCGAGGGAACAGCTCTTTCCCGACAAGGTATAAGCTTGCAGTATTGGGGGAGGCGTCCGGGTTAGTAGGCAACAAACGGACGCCGTAAGAAAGCGAAGGTTCGAGAGGTACCGTTGGAATATCAAGTTGCTCGGAAAAAAGCTTCGCCAAGAGCAATGGATAATTCAGGTCCTGCAGCCACCACGCCAAGGAAAACCGGTTAATCACAGGGCAGGGTAGGTAAGTCAGCAGGTTGAACCACGCAGCTGTTGTCTCATGGTATACAAAAATCTGATCCTGGGTATCGAGGCCGCGTTCCGGCCACCATTCTCGTCGAAAGCGCACGAGGACGCTGGAAATGCTTTGGATTGGAATATGTTCACCCGCGATTTTCAGGTAGCCGCTGGTTTTTCGCCCCGATCGGTTGAAGGCAAATGGTATCACGGAAAACACGTCCTTTTCGTCGAGGAGCTGAATCCGTCTGCCACGCTTTACCAGTTCGCTACGGAGCCACCGAGCGAGCTCATCCTTCCTCGATGCAAGTAAGAGAATCCTATGCCCTGCTCTCATTTGGCTTCGTCCAAAAATCGGGGGTGAAGCTGGCCACGCGATCTAGCTGCCTTCTTGGTGTCGCAAAAGCAGCGGAACGTAAAGCCTTTTCGTACCGTGCGCGGTTGTCGTGCCTTGTTCCGGCCGAGAGGAGGTGGTTGAAATTTTTGCTCGGCTCGGGAAACAGTTGCACGCAATCACTAGCCACCCACCGCCTGGTAATGGCCCAGCCCGCGTTTCCACATGAGACGGGCGGCGGTCCACGTAAGCAAGAGCCAGCCGGCCTGGATGGCGAGGGCCTGGCCCATCTCGGCCCCACGGAGGCGTTCCATGAAAATGGCGATCGGACAAAAGAGTTCGTAGTAAAAGGGGAGCCATTTCAGCGCGGCCTGGATCCCGGCGGGCATGATGTCCACGGGGAACATCTGTCCGCCAAGGAAGTATTCGAACGAGTAAACAATGAAAACAATCGTGGAGATCTCCAGAATCCAGAACGCGAAAAGCGCGATGGTGTAGGTGATAAAAAATTGAATCAGCGCGGACATGATCAGGGAAAGAAACGCGCAAAAATAAGTCAGGGGATCCCCGGGGAGAACGAGGTATTCGCGGAAATAGAAAAGGATCAGGGCGACCGGCGGAATCGTAACGGCGGTGAAAACGAGCCGGCCGCTCAGGAAAATACTGAAGCGATAAGCGAGGTAGCTGACAGGCTTGGTGAGGAAGGAATTGATCTGGCCTTCCCGGATATCGGCCGCGATTTGCCATTCGTCTTCGGTGGGCGTGACCAGGTTCGAGACGACGATGGTGAGCAGGTAATAATAAATCATCGAGCCGTAGGTGTAGCCATGCATGCCGCCGCCCGGTTCCCGAAAAACGGCGCGCCAGAGAAAGACGGTCCCGGCCAGGGGAATGAGCCCGAAGACGGCGCGCAGGAAGTAATTCCAGCGGTAAACGAACGTGTTCTGGAGGCCGAGATTGAAAACAGTGAGGTATTTTTTCACTCGGCGGTTCCTTCCGCGGCCATCATTTTGCGCAGGGCGCGATTGTGAAAATAGGAAAGGAAGAGGAGCGCGCAAATGGCGCCGAGCAGGGCGAGGAACATATCGGATTGGGTGTCCCAAACGTCCCCCTGGCTGCCGAGAAAATCATTAGCCGCGTTGCCGCTGAGCAGGGCCGTCCACCATTCGATGAGCTCGTAAAAGGCGCTGATCGCGAGGCAAATCGAAACGACCAGGAACGGGATCCATTTCTTCCGGCGGACGACTTCCAGACGGATGATGATTTCGCGGGCGATGATAGCCGGCACTAGTCCCTGCATCAGGTGACCGAGGCGATCGTAATTGTTGCGCTGCCAGGAAAAAAGCGGGCGGAGCCAGTCGAAAAGCGGGACCCGCGCGTAGGTGTAATGTCCGCCGACGCAAAGCACGCAGATATGGAGAGCGATGAGCGTGTAGCAAAAGGTGGTGAGCGGAAAGCGTCGATAGGTCGCGAGGAGGAGAACAAGCCCGGCGAGCCCGGGTGAGGATTCCAGCCACCAGGTGAAGCGGTCGTAGGGCCCCAACCCGGACCAAACCATGACCGCTGCGACCAGCAGGAGAAGAGCGAGATGAATTTTTCGCCTGTTTTGCATCCGAGCGCCGTTCACTTCTTCTCCGCTAACTCGACGGCCAGGTTGATGGCGGCGATCATGCTGTCCGGGCGCGCCACGTTTTTGCCGGCGATTTCAAAAGCTGTGCCGTGGTCCGGGCTCGTCCGCGGGAAGGGAAGCCCCAGGGTGACGTTCACGCCTGTGTGAAAGGCATGGAGCTTCAGGGGGATCAGGCCCTGGTCGTGATACATGCAGAGGACGCCGTCCCAGTCGCCATTCACCGCATGGTGGAAAATCGTGTCGGGAGAGAAGGGACCGCGGATGATTGCAGATGGCAGATTGCTGATTGCAGATTGCAGCTGGCGAACGGCGGGTTCGATGATTTCGGCTTCTTCCTGGCCGAGCGCGCCGGATTCGCCGGCGTGGGGATTCAGGCCGGCGACGGCGATGCGCGGTCGCTCGATGCCGCGGCGGCGGAGGAAATTTTCGAGCAACCGTCCGACGCGGACGATTTCTTCGGTGCGGAGCGCGCCTGGGACGTCGCGCAGCGGGAGATGAACCGTGACGAGTGCGACGGTGAGCGTTCCTCCGGTGAGAAGCATGGCGAAGTTCGAGACATTGCAGCGTGCTGCAAAAAATTCGGTCTGGCCGGGGAAGTCGAAACCGATGTCGTACATTCGGGCTTTGTGAATTGGGCCGGTAACGATCGCGTCGATATCGCCACGCAAGGCAAGCTGGGCGCCCTCCTCAAGAGCCTGAAGCGCGGCCTGCGCGGTTTCTTTGGTCGGCTGGCCCGGCGAGCAGTCGAGCGCGGGACCGATAACGGAATATTCCGCGTTCGCGGTCAGGCGTCCGGAAGCGAGCGCGGCGCGAACAATCTCCGGCCCGATGCCGGCTGGGTCCCCAGGAGTGATGCCGATGCGACAACTCATCGCGCATTGTCACAAGGCCGGACCGATGTCGCAAGGGTCATCCTGAGCGAAGCGAAGCGAAGTCGAAGGATCCCGCCGAATTGCGATCGACGTCGCCCTGATTAGGACGGGGTCCCTCGACTTCGCTCGGGATGACGAGCTTGGCTCGACAGCGTCTCGCCCTACCACATGACCATGTCGGCAATCGCTCGACGCATTACGGGGTCCTTCGACTCCGCTACGCTCCGCTCAGGATGACAAGCGGTGTGCGCCGCCGAACTAGAAGGTGCGGATGTAAGCTTTCTGGCGGAGGCCGGCCAGCCAGATTTCCTGTTGGCGCTGGTTTTCCTCCTGCATCAGCTTTTTCTCGATCTCAGGCCGCATCTTGGCCAGGGATGGCGTATCGCCGCCCCGTTTTTCTTCCACCTTCAGAATGTAGAAGTTCGGCCCGAGCTCGATCACGTGGCTGACCCGGCCCGCCGGAAGATTGAACGCGACCTTCTCCAGCTGCGGCGCAAGCGTCTTGCGCTCGATCCATCCCCAATCGCCCCCGGAATCCCGGGTCGTGTCTTCAGAGTACATCTGCGCCATGCGATCGAAAGGCGCGCCGTCCGCGAGCTTACCGAGAATTTCCTCGGCGACCGCTTTCTGGGCGGCCGAATTTCCTTCCGCCGCGCGCGTCGGGATCATGATCAGGCGCAGCTTGACCTGCTCCTTGGCGGTGAATTCCGCCTTATGCTTCGCGTAGTATTCCTGAACCTTCGTCGGTGAAATCGTCGTGACCGGCTTCACGTTCTTGGTCCGCATCGCCTGGACGATAATCTTCTCCGTCTCAAGCTTCTTGAACTCGGTCAGCGTATAATTCTGGGCCTGCAAGGTCTTGATGAAAGTGGCCCGGTCGCCCCCGAAATCGTCGCGAATGATGTCCTTCACTCTCTCTTCGACGATGTAAGCGGGCAGCTCGAATTTTTCCTTCCGGAAGGATTGGACGATGAGCTCGCGATCGATCAAATCTTTCAGGGCGAGGTCGCGGGCCTCCTTGACCTGTTTGAGAAGTTCTTCGCCCTTGAACTGGCCGTGCAAAAGCCGCTCGCGTGGCGCGGAGACTGCGCGGACCTGCGAATAGGTGATGACTTCACCGTTCACGATGGCGGCGATGCCGTCGATAACCCGGGCGTCGTCTTCCGCGGCAAGGGCGCCCTGACAAAGCGGCGAAGCGATCAGGACCGATGCCGCCACCAGCCCTGCAAATAACGGTCGAATCATGGGAGTCAAAGTTTCTTGATCAATTCCAAAACCTCCGCCAGTTGGCGGTCGATTCTATTAGTACTAATGCGAGGGAATTTGCCCCCGACAAGTATAAAATCCCCGCGCCGGGTGAGCATTAGTTTTCCTTCGCGCACCTCTAGTCGGGTGACGGAGGCCCTGGCAGCGGAGAGCCTGATTTCGGTCAGGACCATCAAATTGTCAACCGCCTCCGGGAATTTTCCGAACCGGTCCCGCCAATCCTTGCGGAGACGATCCAATTGTTCGCGCGTGGTGATTTCCGCCAGATGCCGGTAAGCCTGAATTCGCAATGTGGGATCGGCCACATAGCTCGTCGGGATGAAAGCCGGCACCCGCGCTTCCGGGCCGAGCTGGACAAACTCGGCTTCGTTCGTCGCCAGAAAATCCAGACGAATCTCGACTTCAACCCGCGCGCGGACCTTGTCGCCCTTCAACTGGGCCACGGCCTGCTTGAGCAACTGGCAATAGAGATCGAACCCGACCGCCATGATGTGCCCGCTTTGGGCGGTGCCGAGGATGCTGCCGGCGCCGCGAATTTCGAGGTCGCGCATGGCGATGCGAAAACCGGCGCCTAACGAACTGTATTGCTTGATGGCGTTGATGCGTTTGCGGGCTGCGCCCACCGTCATCATCTCGCGCGGCAGAAGCAGGTAAGCATAGGCTTTATGCTCCGCCCGCCCGACCCGGCCCCGGAGTTGATAAAGATCGGCGAGACCGAACCGGTCCGCGCGATCGATGATGATGGTGTTGGCGTTTGGAATATCGAGGCCGCTTTCGATAATCGTGGTGCAGACAAGCACATCGATCTTGCCCGAGACGAATCGGGCCATGACCGACTCGAGTTCATCGGAATCCATTTGTCCATGGCCAAACTCGACCCGGGCCTTCGGGCAAAGCTCGACGATCCGGTCCCGGACCTTTTCGATCGATTGGACGCGGTTGTGGAGAAAATAAACCTGTCCCTGCCGTTCCAGCTCGCGGTTGATCGCATCGCGGATGATGCGCTCGTCATATCCGCAGACCACGGTCTCGACCGGCAGGCGGTTCTGAGGCGGGGTTTCGATCGTGGACATGTCTTTCACGCCCACGAGCGACAGGTAAAGGGTGCGCGGAATCGGAGTGGCCGACAGGGTGAGGACGTCCACTAATTTGAAAAGCTCTTTGAATTTTTCCTTGTGGAGGACCCCGAAGCGCTGCTCTTCATCGATCACCACCAGCCCGAGATCCTTGAAGGTAACATCGCCGGAAATGAGGCGATGCGTGCCGATGACGATATCGACGCCTCCTTCGCGCAAGAGCTGCAAAACGATGCGCTGTTCGGCGGGCGAACGGAACCGGCTGAGCATCTCGACGCGGACCGGATAATCGAGCATGCGTTGCCGGAAGGTCTCGAAATGCTGCTGGGCCAGCACCGTCGTCGGAGCCAGAACGGCAACCTGTTTGCCTTCCATGACCGCCTTGAACGCGGCGCGAATCGCCACTTCCGTTTTTCCAAATCCGACGTCGCCGCAGATCAACCGGTCCATCGAGCGCGCCAGCTCCATGTCGTGCTTCGTGGCCGCGATCGCGGTCAGCTGGTCGGGTGTTTCCCGAAACGGAAAGGAATGCTCAAATTCTCTCTGCCATTTTGTGTCCGGGCCGAAGGCGTGACCGAGCTGGGTTTCGCGCTCCGCCTGGACAGCCAGCATTTTGCCGGCGTAATCGAAGATGGAGGCGGTGGCCTGTTTCTTGGCGCGGGCCCATTTCGCGTCCGCCAGCGAGCTGAGCGGCGGCGACTTCTTTCCGACTCCGACGTAGCGGGAGACGAGGTAAGCCTGTTCGAGCGGAACGTAGAGCCGGGAGTCGTTGGCGAATTCCAGGGAGAGCGCTTCCCTTTCCGCTCCTGCCGTCTGATCTGGAGGGCGGAGTTCCAGCGACGCCGGGCTCGCAGGCGGGCGGAGCGAGGCCGGGCTCGCAGGAGCTCGCCCCTCCATTGCCGGCAACTTTATTAGCCCCAGAAAACGGCCGATTCCGTGTTCCAGGTGAACCACGAGATCGCCTTCATTCAGTTCGCTGAAATCGATTTGCGTGCGATGGCGGGCGAGCTTTTCGGCGCGCTGCAAACGCCGCCGTCCGTGGGTCGTGTAGCGCCCGAACAATTCCGCGCCGGAAAGGACGACCAGCTTTCCATCCGGAAAAACAAAGCCGCGCGGCAGCGTGCCTTCCAGAAGCTCGATGCCTTCCATGGCCTCCCCCATGATCTCGCGGAAACGCTCGATTTCGCCTTCCGTCTGGAAATAGAGAACAACGCGAAACCCGCCCGCGCTCCAATCCCTCAGCCGCGCGGAAAACTGCGCTCGCTTCGCTTCAACCAGCATGAAATCCCCGACCGCGAAATCTCCGATGTCGCATTCTTCGAACGCTCCCCGAAAATCCTCGGGTTCCTCGCCACCGAGCCAGCTCTCGCCGATCAGGATTTCGGCTTCGGCGTTTTCCTCCGGCTCGATCTCGATCCGGAGCGCGTCGCGCGCGACGTAGTCTCGAACGGTCGCGCTTTGATCTTCCGCAGCGCCAAGGAGGATTTCGATGCTCTGTAAATTTCGGACTGACGTTTGGGTTTCGACATCGAATTCGCGGAGCGATTCCACGTCGTCCCCGAAGTATTCCGCCCGGACGGGACGCGCCGCCTGAAACGAGTAGACGTCGAGAATTCCACCGCGCACGGCGAACTGGCCGCGCGTCGTGACTTGCGCCACGCGCTCGTAACCAGCAGCGCCCAGCGTTTCGATTGTCTTTTCGAGCGGGTTGCGCTTTCCACGGCGCAGAGTGACGACTGCGGAATGCAGCGCCGCGGGCTCCGGCGCCGCCTGGTCAAGGGCGGCGCGGGTGGTGACGATGACGCGCGGTCCTTTTTCGCGCTGAACCAGGTTGAAAAGCGCGAGCCGCTCCGCCGCGATTTCCGGATCGGGCAGGATGTTTTCGACCGCGGCAAATTCTGCTTCGGGAAGAAAGAGAGCGTCCGGCAGCCAATTGAGCAGGGTCTCGAAAAGTAATTCCTGGGACCGGACGTTCGGGCACAAAATCCAGATCGTTTTTCGCAATTCACCGGCGATGGCGGCGACCAGAAAGGCCTGGGCCGGCTCGGTGACGTGCGAGAACGCGACAGGAGGATTGCCGCGGCCGACCGTGCGCAGTTTCTGCGCAATCGAGGGCGCGCGCGACACGATTGCGGGCAGGGGATCGCTCGAAGAATCTTCCACCGCCAATGGTTCGCCGGATTGGCGCGAACTTCAATTTTTCGTAATCGTGCTCGTGCTCCTGCTCGTGATCGTCAAGGCGAAGTGATAATGGCCTTCTCGCACTACGGCGTGCCTAGGTCATAGACTTCCACAAGGCCGACGCCGGCACCATTGTTCTTCCCCGCAAGCAGCACTGTATAGAGGCCCGCCGGAAGGGACGCGGCGATGGCCGACTCCAATTGGTTTGTCGGCGCGAGACCCGCCGCGGTAAGTTGTGCGGCTTGAACCGGGTCATCCGCCCAATTGTCATTCGCCACCTGGAGCGCTCCGTTCCCGTCGCGCAATTCCAGCGTCGGATTCGCCAGAGCGTTAGGCAAACCCAGGGCCGTCAGGCTCGGTCCGATTCCGCGGAGAACAATTCTGTCATTTCCGCCCTGGCTCTCCAGAATGAATCCTGCGATGACGATGTCGCTACCGGTGCTGACGAATGCGCGCGTGCTGATATTTGCCAGTTTCGAAACAGCGGCATGATCAAGGTCGTAGACTTCAACCGACGCAATACCTGAGGTGTTACCCTTGCCTCTTATGATTGCCGTGTAAGCTCCCGGTGCCAGGGTGGCGTCGATGGCGGATTCGAGATTATTGGTGGGCGGAATGCCAGTCGCGCGGATAAGAGCTTCCTGCACGGAGTCGTCTGTCCAGTTGTCGTCGGTGATCGTGGCGAAGCCGGTCGGACCGTGCAATTCCATCACTGGGTCAGCCAGCGCGTTAGGGACACCCAATTGGGCCAGCGAAGGCCCGATGGCCCGAAGGAGGACATGTTTAGGAGCGCTTCCCGTAATGGTAAAGCCGCCGATGCCAACATTATCACCCGTCCGAACGCGGAGCCGCGTCGAGATGTTTCCCAGGTGATGTATCGGTGGCTTGCACTTGCCCGCGCTGCCCGCGTTGTAGATCCCGGCGATCTCTGTCCCCGCAAGTGCGCGGTTGAAGTACTCCACTTCATCGATTATGCCGGAGAAGAAGGCTATGGGACCGCCGGGAGCACTGGCAATTGACTCATGCGCCCCAATGGATACCGGGTCCGCCTCGATGGGATCGTCATCTGTGATGAGATCGGTGGCAACCAACGTTGCCCGCGCCTCTAACACGCCATCAACATACAGGCGAAACTGTTTGGGACTGGACTCCATGTCCCTCTGCATCGCCACATGATGAAAGTTGCCGTCCGCCACGACGGTCGTACCGATAAGGGTCTGTTCAGCCGCGGTCGTATCCCGAATCTTTCCAGAGAGCTTGTCACCAAAAAGGTAAAGCTCGAACAGACTCGCCGCACTTCTTGGACACGAATCGCCCCCGCACTCGTAACGAGAAAAGATCTCTTGGACGCCAGTCGTTTGGCTCGTTCGGATCCAGGCATCAATCGTAAACGAACCTGCCTCGGGATAAAGGCTCGCACTGGCCGGAACCTTGACGTACGCGTTGGTTCCGTTCAGCAGGAATCCCCGACCAACTTTTGCCGGCGTGAATGTGGCGCCGCCTTGAAGGGTGCCGTTCTCGAATGTCGGCCCCTGAATGTCCTTGGAGTCTCCCTCGCCTGGATACCACGCCACCATGTCCGCCGGTGGCGCCACGCAAATCGGTGGCTTGCACTTGCCTGCGGGACCGGCGTTGAAAATGTTCTGAATCTCGCTTTGCGTAAGCGGCCGATCGAAGATCTCAACTTCATCGATCAACTTGGCTCCCTCCGCAAACACCCTATCTCGGCTGATGGCGCCGATCGCCATGTTGTTGGCATTGGAGGCATGGCCAAAGAACCGATCTGCCGTTGTCGCAATCGACGATGTGACAGGCACCGAAACCCCATCCACGTAAATCTCGATAGGGTCTACCCCATCTGCGACGACTGCAATATGGTGAAAATTGTTATCGGTGATTATTGCGGACGTAAAAGCAGCCATCACCAGGGAACCCCCGCTAGTCAGAGACGTTTCGAGGAGTCCGACTCCTCGGTAGTCAAGCGTCCACTGGTCCCCACTCGGAAAGACCGTGCCGGATTGGGCTAAGGCAAACAACCTGACGGTGTTGTCATTGAGGTTGTTGATTTTCACCCACATATCGAGAGTCCCTTGTGTGAGCGCGAACAAGCTTGGGTTCATCGGGATCCGTACGAAGTCATCTAGGCCATCAAAGCTAAACGCCTGTCCGACCATACCGGGCGCGAATGTCGCTCCGCCTTGCAACGTGCCATCGTTGCCGCCGATGATGTCTACCGCTTTGCCATCGCCGGGCCACCAACTAACCATACCCGGCGGCGCAGGCGTGCACTGTGGCGGGACACCAATAAAGGCATTCCGCACCGATTCCGTAATGCTGCCCGAGCCGTTGCCGGAACCACTAGGATAATAGCCTCGAGCGCGAATGTAGACATTCCCGGTCGGCAAGCTCAAGCCTTCCAGAACCCAGCGGCTGCCGGACGCCGTACCGCTACCCAGGAGAGTGTAGTCCACATTATCTGTCGAAGACTCAAAGGTAACGCGCGTAACTTCCGGGCTCGAGCCCTCGCTCGCCCAGCCTACAACGCTTCGCGAAAAAACATTCAGGTATTGCCGCGCGGCGGTGTCGTTGGTCAAACGAGCGAAGAGGTTGCGAGGCTGTCCGTCGATCGTTGTGAAAAAACCGCCCGCCAGCACCTTGCCATCCGCCTGCAGCGCGATGGAATAGACCAGCCAGTTCGCGTTCGGGTTGAACGAATCAGCCAATCCGTCGACGGCGTTCACCCGGGCGATGCCCATGCGCTTCTGTCCGCCGATGCCTGTGAAATAACCGCCGACTACTATCTTGCGGTCCGCCTGCACGGCGATGGTGACGACGGCATTGTTCGCGTCCGGGTTAAAGGGTAAGGCATTGTCGAGGGTCCCGTCGATATTGAGCCGGGCGATGTAATTGCGCGTCTCCCCACTGTTCCCGCCGATGCTGTTCAACCCGCTGAAAAGGCCGCCCGCTAGAACCTTGCCGTCGTCTGCCTGGACCGCGATGGAAAAAATGGCATCGTTCGCGTTCGGGTTGAAAGCGGTGTCGAGCGTGCCGTCCGGATTAAGGCGTGCAAGGTAGTGGCGCGCCGTGGCGCTAGTAGCGCCGTTGGGCTGGAGCGTTGTGAAACCGCCGCCGACTAAAATCTTCCCGCGTTCTGCCACCGGCACCGCTACTGAATCTGGCTGGACCGCGATTGAATAGACAACACCGTTCGCCTTCGGGTTAAAAGCGGTGTCGAGCATGCCATCGGGCTTTAAGCGGGCGATGTAATTGCGTGTAACCGCTGTGCCCCCGTTTGGCGCGAGTGTCGTGAAACGACCGCCCAATAAGATATTGCCGTCCGCCTGCACGGCGATGCAACGGACCGATTGCTCGGCGTTCGGGTCGAACGAATCAGCCACTCCGTTGGCTAAGAGCCGGGCAATGCGGTTGCGCGGCTTTCCGCCGATACTGTTCGCTCCGTTGTTGGAACGGAAGTCGCCGCCCACCAGGATCGAGCCGTTCGCCTGCACCGCGAGTGCTTCGACACTGCCGTTCGCGTTGGGGTTGAAATCGAGGTCGAGCGTGCCGTCCGTGTTCAGGCGGGCAATGTTGTTGCGCTCCACGCCGAGAACCTTGCTAAAAACGCCGCCGATAAGGATCTTGCCGTCCGGCTGAACGGCGGTGGCGAGAACACTACTGCCGACCATGCCGAGATTGAGGGTATCGAGCCTGACCTCGGCTTCCAGCCGCGCGATGTGGTTGCGCGTCACCGCTGGGCCTCCGTTCGGTGCCAGCGTCGAAAAATTGCCCCCCACTAAAATCTTGCCGTCGGCCTGGACCGCGATTGAGTAGACTCTGGGGTTCTTCGATACGTTCGCCACGTTTGGATCGAACGAATCAGCCGTGCCGTCCGGATTCAACCGGGCGATGCTATTACGGCTTTGCTTATCGATGCTCGTGAAGGACAGGCCGCCCACCAAGATCCTGCCGTCCGCCTGCACCACGATTGACTCGATAACACCGTCTGGGTGCGGGTCGAACGAGTCCGGCGTGCCATCACTGTTTAGGCGTGCGAGGGCGTAGCGAAACATTCCGCTAACCGAGCTGAAAAAGCCGCCAATAAGAATCTTGCCGTCCGCTTGAAGCGCGATCGACATAACACGGCCACCGTACTGGCTCGTACCTTCCAGGTTCGGGTTAAAGGTTGGGTCAACCGTGCCGTTCGTGTTCAAGCGCGCGAGGTATTTACGCGTCGGATCGCCGCCAATTTTCGTGAAATCGCCGCCGATGAGAATCTTGCCGTCCGGCTGTAACACGATGGCACGGACATCATAGTACACGTCCGGGTTGAACGTCGAGTCCTCCGTGCCGTCACCGTTCAAGCGGATGAACCAGTTGTTCCCGACACGGCCGCCTACCAAAATCTTGTCGTCTGTCTGCACCGCGATTGAGAGGACAGGACCGTAGGCGTTCGGGTCGATCTCGCGGTCGAGTGTACCGTCCGAGTTCAGCCGAGCGATGAAATTACGGGTCACTCCATTGATGGCCGTGAAGTCGCCGCCCACCAAAATCCGGCCGTCCGACTGGAGCGCGATTGCATAAACAGTCCCGCTCCTTACAGTCCCGTCCCTTTGCACGTCCACCTCCGGGTGCTTGAAAGTTCTGTCGAGCGTTCCGTCCGGGTTCAACCGTACCAGACGGTTGTGCTTCTCGCCCAAAACGGAAGTGAAGCGGCCGCCGATAAGAATTTTGCCATCCGCCGGCTGGACGACGATAACGAAAATCTGCTCATTCGCGTTCGGATCGAAACCGTCCAGAGCGGTTTGCCCGCGCACTGCCGCAACGCCGGCAAAAAGCAACGCAATGGAGAACAATACCAGAGCCGCTTTCCTAGCAGTCCTGGATGCGGCTTTCGCACGTGACAGGAACGAGACGACCTGAGTGCTTGGGAACAGGGAACGCCTTGGGATTGGCCTAGGCGTTGAAGAGTGTTTGAGATTGCGCAGCGATGCCGAGCAGTTCCGGAAGGGAATTAGTTTCATGGGCGGGAACCTGTTGGTCCCGCTTACCCCATTTGTTTCCCTCACCGCTACGGGGAAGAGACAAAGGGCGGAGCCGGGACAGTCGCCGTCCGATGAAAGATCCGAGAGCCCTAGTTTCTAGATCGGCCCCTCGGTCGTCCATCTAAATCGCTGATTACCGCCAACTACATCGGGCGGCCGACCGCTTCCGCGACGGCGCGCAGCCGCGGAACGAGATCCGCGAAGACTTCCGGCACGATCGCCTGTTCGCCATCGCTCTTGGCGAACTGAGGGGAGTCGTGCACTTCGATCATGACCGCATCCGCTCCCGCCGCGACTGCGGCCAGAGCCATTTGCGGCACGAAATCGCGCAGGCCGATGCCGTGAGTCGGGTCTACTACAACGGGCAGGTGGGTCCTCGCCTTCAGGATGGGAACGGCGTTGAGATCGAGGGTGTAACGGGTGGCGGTCTCGAAAGTGCGAATGCCGCGTTCGCACAGGAGCACGTTCATGTTTCCTTCGCTCAAGATGTATTCGGCGCTCATGATCAGATCGCTAATGGTGGCGCTGAAACCGCGCTTGAGCAGCACCGGCAGATGACTGCGGCCCACTTCCTTCAAAAGGGAAAAGTTCTGCATGTTCCGCGTCCCGATCTGCAGGCAATCGGCGTATTTCTCCACGACCGCCAGGTCTCTGGCGTCCATGATCTCGGTGATAACCGGCAAGCCGGTTTCGTCGCGAGCCGCAGCCAGGAAGCGCAGGCCATCCTCACGCAACCCCTGGAAACTGTAAGGCGACGTTCGCGGCTTGAAAGCGCCTCCGCGAAGAACGTTGGCGCCCGATTTTTTGACGATGCGGGCGATCGATAAAATTTGTTCCGGACTTTCCACGGCACACGGTCCGCAAATCAAAGCGACGTTTTCCTTCCCGCCGATTTTCACATCTCCGACGGTGACGGAGGAGGCCGTGCCGCGAAATTCCACGGAGGCGAGCTTGTAGGGTTTTTCCAGCGGAACGATCGCTTCCACCCCGGCCATGGCCGCGAGCGACTTTTCGCGAACGCGGTCTTCGGCCCCGATCACGCCGATAATAACGCGGGAAGCGCCGCGGCTGATTTGGGCGTCGAGTCCAAACTCGCGCACCCGCGCCAGAATCCGGTCGATCTGCTCTTCCGTGGCGTTCGGTTGGGTAATGATAATCATGGCAGATCGCGAGGGACTACGATCATGTCGCCGCTCACCATGAAGTGCAAGCCGTCAACGGCCTCTCGTTAGACCGCTCGCCGCCTAGTGCGAGACGGTAACCGGCGTCCCGACCGACACGGAGCGGAAGAAATTTTCCGCCATGAACTCCGGCATGCGAATGCAACCATGCGACGCCGGATAGCCCGGCAAATAACCGGCGTGCATTCCTGTGCCTCCGACAATCCGCATGAAATAAGGCATCGGCGCTCCTTTGAAATGGGTGCCAGGGGGCTTCGGGTCCTTGCCCACGTCCACGTTGGCGACAACGACGTTATCGCCCGCATCGACGTAATCGCCGTACTGGCTCGAGACGTGGTTTTGATCTTTCTGGATGATCTTGAAGGAGCCGGTCGAGGTACCCATTCCTTCCCGCCCGGTGGAAAGCTGGGAGATTCCTACCAACTGGCCGCCCTTGTAAAAATAGGCACGCTGCTCGCCCAGCCTAATCTTGATGGACGGACTCCCCGAGACATTATCGCCGTCCCAATAGGAGATGCTGTCCCGCGGAGCGGAGGTGGAAACCGGAGTGTTGCCATAAACGCCGCCCAGATATTGCGATTGCGCGAGAGCCGGATCGTCGCCATCACAGGCCGCCAGAAAAAGAGCAGCAGAGGCGGTCAGGACGAGAGAAAACG
>JBAPMH010000509.1:0-2196 GCA_049278515.1 Chthoniobacterales bacterium | reverse complement strand
GATCGGAATAAGGTCCATGGCGCTGACTTCCACGTGAGTCGGCCAACTCACTCCAAGTCGAGCAAGGCGGGTATGGAACTGCTTCACCATCACTTCCTCCGGCGGAAGCGAGATGAGAGTTTCTCCTGGCGCCCCGCTTCGCCACAACTCCGCGGCAGTTTTTGCCTTGAGGCTGCGTGGCACGACCAGAACCAATGGAAGTTTGAAAAGGACCGCGGAATTAATTCCGACGGCGGGTTTGCCCTCGAGTTCCGTAATAGCCAGATCGATTTTCCCTCTGCGAAGGAGCGCTTCGGCACTCGCCTGATTGGCGTCGTGAAGCTGCAATCTCAAAGTGGGATATTTTCGTTTGTGATCCCGGAGGACTGCCGGGAGATGATTGCGCAGGATGGTAGCCGGGGCGGCCAGGCGGAGCAGGGTGTTTTCTTCTCCCCGCAATCGATGAGGCATTTCGCGCAGCCGGCCAAAGAACGGCTCGGCAAAGGTAAAAAGCTCGCGCCCCGCAGGCGTGAGAGAAAACGGCCGCCGTTGAAACAATTTTACCCCGAGCGTCTTCTCGAGTTGCGAAATCT
The DNA here is from genome assembly GCA_049278515.1 of Chthoniobacterales bacterium. Taxonomy (GTDB): domain Bacteria; phylum Verrucomicrobiota; class Verrucomicrobiia; order Chthoniobacterales; family UBA10450; genus AV80. The sequence goes on along the minus strand of JBAPMH010000509.1, from coordinate 1,624 downwards.
GGCCGCTGACCGCGGGTTGCTGAATCCCGTAAGGCATTTTGCGCGTGGCCGCGCTGATGCCGCCGTGCGACGCCACGTGATAAAACAATTCCAGATGGTGAACGTTCATTCCATATCTATCGATTTAATCGATATTAATAGCACTATTTATCGATTAACACGATTACGAATGCAGGAGTTATTTTGCATTCATGATTATTTTGATCTTTGCCATTGCCGCGGGATGCATCGCAGCGGAGCGATTCTGGCCGGCCATGGAACTTCCGCGGGTCCGGGTTTGGTGGCCGCGCGTGCTCCTGATAAACGCCATCCAGCTGGCGATCACCCTCCTGGCAGGAATAGCGTGGAATCGCTGGTTGGAACATCGATCCTGGTTTCATCTCAGCGACCACCTCCCCCCATGGACAGCAGCGGGGATCGTCTATGTCTTCTCCACCTTCGTGTTTTACTGGTGGCATCGCTATCGGCACGAATCGCGATTTCTGTGGCGCACCCTGCATCAGATTCACCACTCCGCCCGCCGGCTGGAGATCCTGACGAGCTTCTACAAGCATCCGGTCGAGATCTGGATTAATTCCCTTATCAGCAGCTTGATCGTCTACACCCTTTTCGGCTGTGATCTCCGGGCGGCGGGCCCCTACACATTCCTCATCGCCATCGGTGAGTTCTTCTATCACTGGAATATCAAAACGCCGTCCTGGATCGGCTACTTTTTCCAGCGACCAGAGTCGCATCGCGTTCATCATCAGTTTCGTCATCACACCAACAACTTCGCGGACTTGCCAATTTGGGACATGCTCTTTGGCACCTTCAAGAACCCGGGCAAATTCGGGAGACTCTGCGGTTTCGAAGATTGGCGGGAAGATCGCTTCGACGACATGCTCGCGTTCCGCGATTTACACGAACCGACGGTAGTGAAGTCTCCCCCGCTCCACTTTTTGCCAACATGTATCGGGTGTTCGAAAAGATGGGCTTGCACCGCGGCGAACCAACAGTCAGGCGGTCGCGCACTTCTGGAGGTAGCGAAATGAAGTTGCGACGCGTTCTAGGCCTGGGTGCAATCGTTGGTTACTTTATCTTGGTCAGTCTTGCGCCTGTGCTTGATCATCTTGTTCTCTTTCCATCGACGATTCGGATTCCGGCCCGGACAGCGACGCGCAAAGCCGTGCCGTTTGAAGGGGGCGAGCTCGAAGTATGGACTTCTGCGTCACGCGCCGCGCGGGCGGAAAAACCCACGATTTATCTCCTGCGCTTTTATGGGAATGCGGACCGCGCGGAACGTTGGGTTGCCGACGAGGCGGAAATGTTCGGCGACCGCGCAGTGGAGGTATGGGGCGTCAATTATCCGGGATTCGGTGGCAGCACGGGATCGGCGCGACTGGCCCGGATTGGTCCTGCGGCGTTGGCCGCATTTGATGAGTTGCGACGCACGGCCGGCGACCGGCCGATCATACTTTTTGGCGCGAGTTTGGGGACAACGGCTGCATTGCACGTTGCGGCGAAGCGTCCGATAGCGGGATTGATTCTGCATAATCCGCCGGCTCTGCGGGAGATGATCCTGCGCCAGTTTGGGTGGTGGAATCTTTGGCTCCTTGCCGGGCCGCTTTCACGCAAAGTTCCATCT
>JBAPMH010000508.1:0-7518 GCA_049278515.1 Chthoniobacterales bacterium | reverse complement strand
CGTTATGATCGGCGGCTTCATCTTGGGCGGAAGCCCGAATAACACGCGAATGGTGCTGCGAGGCATTGGTCCATCGCTCGCCCAATTCGGACTCCACCCGGTGCTGGAGGATCCCACTCTCGAGCTGCACGACAGTAACGGCGCGACGCTCATCGCGAACGACGATTGGCAGAGCGATCCGGAGTCCGCCGCGCAACTGGCCGCGGCCGGGCTGGGTTTATCCAATTCCAAAGAAGCAGGAATCTTCACGTCGTTGCCTCCGGGCGCCTTCACGGCGATCCTGGCCGGGAAGGACGGCGGCACCGGAATTGGTCTGGTCGAATTGTATAACGTGAGGTGAGGTGACGGTTCGCCTCGAGCGAACTTCATCGGTCCCGAATCGCCTCGGCGCGGAACAATCCACGGTCGAAGGCTCGCGCCCGAAGCGGCCGTGGAAGGGCGGACGGCGACTCCGTTACTAATCCGGTCTCGACAGCGGGACCGCCCGGCGGTTAGGTCGATTAACGTTCGACCTGATGAAGACCCGTTCGTCTGGCATTTTCGCATTGCTGTTTTTCCTGGCGCCAGCGGCGAATGCCCAGACGCTGGAGTTCGCCTCTGAGGTTTACAACGTCAACGAAGGAGCCGGGACCGTCACTCTCACGGTGATCAAATCCGGAGCGGCCCATGGCGCGGTCACCGTCAAATATTCGACCGGCGATTTCCCGCCCGGCACATCGTCAGCCACGGCGTCGCAAGACTACACGCCGACGACCGGGATCCTCACTTTCGCGCCCTCGGAAACGATGAAGCAGTTCAACATCCCAATCCTGGAAGACGCGGTTTACGAGGAAACGGAAACCTTTTTCGTGACGCTGAGCGATCCTACCGGAGGCGCGGCCGTGCGTGCCCCATCGACGGCCCAAGTCCACATTAGCGAGGACGACCCGGCTCCGACGGTGCAATTCAGCTCGGCCAATTACAGCGTTGGCGAAAATGGCGGCGCCGCGACTCTAACCATAACGAAGGCCGGCGCGACCGAGACTACGGTCACCGCATATTACAAAACGCGAGACGGAACGGCGAGAGCGCCTGCGGATTACACGTTCACCGGCGACGACCTCACCGCGAGCGTCGTTTTTCAGCCGAACGAGACGAGCAAGCAAATCCAGATCCCGGTCAAGGACGACGGCTATCGCGAGCCGGACGAAACGTTTGAGGTTTATTTCACCGCCGTTCTGCAAGGCACTCCCGGCCCTCCGTCGACCGCGACCGTCACGATTCTCGACGACGATCCTCTCGCCGAACCGGCTCCGGCCAGGGCGATGAATATTTCAACGCGCGCCTCCGTTCAGACCGGCGATCGGATATTGATCGGCGGTTTCATCATTACCGGCGGCCCCAACCAAATGAAATACGTGATCGTCAGGGGCCTCGGACCATCCCTGGCGCAAAACGGGATTCCAGCCAACCAGGCGCTTGCCGATCCGGTGCTTCAGCTTAACCGTGCGGACGGCTCGATCATCGCGATCAACGACAATTGGAGAGACGATCCGTCAAATCCTCCTCAGCTCGGAATCTACAAGCCCAATGATGACCGCGAAGCGGCGATCCTCGTCGCGTTGCCGGCCGGCGCCTACACAGCTTTTGTGACCGGCAAAAACCAGACCCAGGGCATCGGGCTGGTGGAAGTGTATGACATAAACGCCGCCGCCGGCCCGGAACTGGCCAATATCAGCACGCGAGGGTACGTCGGGCAGGAGAACGACGTCATGATCGGTGGTTTTATCCTGGGTAATGAATCGGGGAGCGTCGACATCGCCATCCGGGCGCGGGGCCCGTCGTTGGCCGGGTCGGGGCTGAGCAACCCGCTTCCCGATCCCGCCCTGTCGTTACACGACGCGAATGGCACTCCCGTCGCTTCCAATGATGACTGGCAAAGCGACGCGGTGGCGGCCGCCCAGCTGACTGCTCATGGTTTGGCTCTGACCAATCCAAAGGAATCCGGTCTTTTTCTTGTGCTGGCGCCCGGCCAGTACACCGCCATCGTAAACGGCAAATTCATCGGGACTGGGCTCGCTTTGGTCGAGGTTTACAACCTGAAATAGTTTTAGCGCATCCCGCTGTCGCAGGTCCAATTCACCTTGGTGAACTGACCCTCGACCACGTCGACCTCGAACGGACCGAAGTGTCCGATCCTCATTGACGGAGCGTTCCGGGAAACGCTGTAGTGACCCGGCGGCAGTGAAATTCGAAACGCGCCTTTCTCGTCGGTGGTGAAGGAGGCGACGGTCGCTTCCGCCTTCTGCACGATGAAAGCGGTGTTCGCGAGCGGGGCGGTGTCGGACACTCCTTCTCTTGTTGGTCCGGGATGGGCCGGCGCGACAACGATGACGCCTTCGAGGCCGCTGCCGGGCCCCGGCGAAGGCGTCGGTGTGGCCAGCGCGACACAGAAAAAAAAGCCCAAGCCGGCGACGCTCGCCGCGAAAAAATTCATCTTGTTCATCGGCGAATTTAGCATTTGCCGGCTAAAAACAGAATATTCTCGACGCCAATCCGCGATCTGAACAAAAAGTCCCATCGCGCAGGAAATTCGTTCGCAGCCCCATCCTCGTCGGGAGACAACATGAAATTAATCTACCGTTCATTGTCGAACCGGAAGTTGTTCCTTTTTCTGAGCGCGATCGCGCTCGCATTTCTAATCGCTGGAGTAGTGACAGCCGATACCGCGGCTCAATCGCGGGAAGCCGCCACAGCGACCCTGGCTCCGAGCGGCGCAGCCTCACAGAGTATTAATCTCTCGACGAGAATGCTGGTTCAGACCGGTAATAACGTCGGCATCGGCGGCTTCATTATCACGGGAACCACGCCCAAGCATGTTATCGTTCGGGCGCTCGGCCCCTCCCTTACCCAGTTCGGCCTCACAGACGTGCTGGCGGATCCAATCCTCGAGCTGCATGGGCCGAGCGGATTTGCGACGATTACGAATGACAACTGGAGAGATACCCAGAATCCGCCTTTGGTGCTGCGGCCGACCAACGACCTCGAATCAGTCATTGACGCAATTCTGGCGCCGGGAAACTACACCGCGATCGTCCGAGGCAAGAACAACACCACGGGCGTCGGTCTCGTTGAAGTCTATGACATCAGTCAGGGAACGACCTCGAAGCTGGGGAATATCAGCACTCGTGCCTTTGTCAGCACCGGCAACAATATTGTGATCGCCGGCTTCACGCTCGGCAGCAGCGGTGGCGATGGTCAGATTATCGTCCGCGGACTAGGGCCAAGCTTGAGCGCCTTTGGCCTGCCTGCCGTCCTGGCTGATCCAACTCTTGAGATACGCGACTCCAATGGAGCGCCGCTGATTTCGGATAACGATTGGCAGGATAACGCGGCCCAGGCGGCCGAGATTAGTGCAGCTGGATTGGCACCGAGCAACGCGAAAGAGGCGGCCATCGCCGTATCGCTGCTGCCAGGCGCCTACACCGCGTTGCTGGCAGGATTCAGTAATACGACTGGAACCGGCATCATCGAAGTGTATGACCGCAACGCCTCGCCCGCGCCGACGCCAAGTCCGACCGCGACACCGACACCGGGAGTTTCGGCTACGCCAACTCCTGCTCCCACATCGACGCCTGCTCCGACATCGACTCCTGTTCCCACACCGACTCCCGCTCCCACACCGACTCCCGCTCCGACATCGACTCCTCACCCGACAGCTACCGCGACTGCGACAGCCACGGCCACGCCCATTCCCACACCGACTCCTATTCCCACCGCTACGCCGATTCCCACCGCTACGCCGATTCCGACGCCGACTCCTGGTCCCACACCGACACCGGATCCGGGCCTGCAATGTACCCAGAATTTCGATGGAGTTACGGCACCGGCGCTGCCAACCGGCTGGACAGCGAGCAATCAAGGCGCTCCGCCGGATAACGGGATCAAGTGGATAACCACAACAATCGTGGCGGACACGCCACCTAACGACGCCTTTGTCGACGACCAGAACGGGGTGACTGACAAGTATCTGATCTCGACCAGCATCGTGGTGGGCTCGGCCGGTCCGCAGCTCTCTTTCCGCAACAACTTCAACACGGAGATGAGCAGCGGCGTCTTCTGGGATGGAGGAGTGCTGGAGGTGTCTTCGCCAAATATCAATGGGGGCGCCTTCACCGACATCACCGATCCCGCGGTTGGGGGAGGTTTTGTCTCCGGAGGTTACACGGGAGAGATTAGCGGCGAAGCGAGCAACCCGCTGGCGGGACGGCTGGCATGGAGCGGCAATTCGGGTGGATACATTACCACGGTGGCAAACCTGGGACAGAACATGAATGGACAAACCATCAAGCTGCGCTGGCGGATGGGGACCGATCTGTTCGCGGCCGCGCCGGGATGGCGCGTCGACACGCTCGTCGTCATCGGCGCCTCCTGTCCGCCGGTCTCGCCCACGCCTACACCGGTTCCGACGGCCACGCCCATTCCCACGGCCACGCCCACGGTTACACCGACTCCTGTTCCGACGGCCACGCCGACGGTTACCCCGACGCCGAGTCCCACGGCGACACCGCCTGCGGGCGTGCAATGTACCCAGAATTTCGATGGAGTGACCGCGCCGGCATTGCCGCCGGGCTGGACGGCGAGCAATCAAGGCGCTCCGCCGGATAACGGGATCAAGTGGATAACCACAACGATCGTGGCGGACACGCCACCTAACGACGCCTTTATCGACGACCAGAACGGAGTGAGCGACAAATACCTTGTCTCCCGCAGCATCGTGGTGAGCTCGCCCAGTGCGCAGCTCTCTTTCCGCAACAACTTCAACACGGAGATGAGCAGCGGGGTGTTCTGGGATGGAGGAGTGCTGGAGGTGTCCTCGCCTAATATCAATGGGGGCGCCTTCACCGACATCACCGATCCGGTTGTTGGGGGAAGTTTTGTCTCCGGAGGTTACACGGGAGAGATTGACAGCACGGCGAGCAACCCGTTGGCCGGACGGTTGGCCTGGAGCGGTAATTCGGGTGGATACATTACCACGGTGGCGAACCTGGGACCGAACGTGAATGGGCAAACCATCAAGCTGCGCTGGCGGATGGGGACGGATCTGTTCTCCGCGGCGCCAGGATGGCGTGTCGACACGCTCATCTTCACCAATGCGTCTTGTCCGTAAGAGACCAACCGAATAGTCCCCATCTCAATCTTCGCGGTTCGAGCGAGTCTGCAGCGTCGCAACCCCTCCCTGGTCGGTTTCTCAAAAAGCTTCAGATAAATTTCTTACCGGCATTATTCCCGCTGCTAGGGTTTTGCCGTCCTGATTCCGAATCAAGTGGCAAATTCCTCAACACCCACTATCACTACCGACGAAATTGTTTTTCATGCCGCGCCTAAGAGTCACGTTCGCTTTCGTTCTTGTTTCCATTTCGGTAATTCTTTTCGCCTGGAGTTTGGCGCCGCAGGCTGGTGCGGCCGACAAGGGCCGTAATCGACCGGCTGGAGAAACCAAAACCGTCGGCCTCCCGAAAGTGAAGCCAGCGTCGTTTGATGGCGATGTCCGCAATCTGCCTTCCGTTCCGATTAATTTTGCCCAGCGCGCGATTGATGTTGAAGAGGAACTAAAATATCCGGAGACGCCTGTCGGCGTTCCAAACAAAGCGGAGATCAAGCCGCCGCTGGCACCAATCATCACGGCCCCGATGCCCGCGCCGATTCAAAACTTTTTCGGCCTGTCTCGCTTGGACAGCGTCACCGGAGGGACAGCCGGCGCCGGGTTTCCGCCCGACACGAACGGCGACATCGGGCCCAATCATTACATCCAGTCGGTCAACGACGCCTACGCCATCTACGACAAAGCCACCGGGGCTCGTTTGGCAGCTTTCACAGAGAATTCACTCTTCTCCGGAGGCCCGACCGGGACCCTCTGCGACACCAACTCGTTCGGTGATCCTGTCGTAATTTACGACGAACTGGCCGATCGCTGGATTCTGACCAACTTCGCTTTCGTTGCCAGTGGCAATACTTGGAATCCCCCTTTGTATCAATGCTTCGCCGCATCGAAAACATCCAATCCGGTGACGGGCGGCTGGTGGCTTTATGCTGTCCGGATAGACCAGGGAGCGGTTCCCAACAATACTCTGCCCGATTACGGCAAATTTGGGAGCTGGAATGACGGCTGTCTTTACATGGGCGCCAATGGCTTCGAGGGAACCTTCGGCACCTATGCCGGAAATATTTTCGCCTCGTTCAATAAGAACAACATGTACAATGGGCAGGCCCTGACCTCCTCGGTGGGCTATACTGCAGGCGGCGGTTTTTCTTTGTTTCCGGCTGACTTGTTAGGGAAACAACCGGGCCAGTTGCCTCCGGCGGGGACCCCCGCCTATTTCGTCCGGAATTCCTCGACCACGTCTTTTGAGGTTCGAAAGTTCACCCCGGGCGCGAGTTGCGGGGGCGGGGGAACGATGGGCGCGCCCACCACGGTAACCCACGCCTCAGGTCCGGCCCCCGCTTCCAATATTGTCCCGCAACCCAACGATGCGGGCGCCACTCACAATCTCGACAGCTTGGGTGATCGGATCATGCAGAAGGTGCAGTACCGAAAGGTCGGCGCCGCGGAATCACTCTGGGTGATCCACACTGTTCGCCCCACCGGGGCCCCGACCGCACCGCAATGGGCGCAGATCAACGTGAGCGGGGGGACTGTCGTTACCACTCCGGTTCAGCAGGGAATCCACGCGCCAGACGCGACTTTGTTTCGCTGGATGGGCGGCATCGCCGTGGACAAGGACGGAAACATGGCCATCGCCTACAGCACTTCGAACGCGACAGCTCCGAATTTTCCCAGCCTTGCCTACGCCGGACGACTGGTGGGCGATCCACTAAACACCCTGCCGCAGACTGAAACGCAGCTGGTTGCCGGCGGCGGCTCGCAGCTCTTCAACTGCGGCAGCGGCGCCTGCCACCGCTGGGGAGATTATGCTTCGGTCAGCGTTGATCCTTCCGATGACTGCACTTTCTGGTTCACCTCGCAGTATTACGATACCCAGGCCCAAGCCGACGCAGCCAATTGGCGGACGCGAATAGGCTCGTTCAAATACCCGACTTGTGTCGCGGCTCCGACCCCAACACCGACGGCCACTCCAACCGCAACTCCAACGCCCACGGCAACGCCGACGCCTACCGCCACACCCACGGCCACTCCAACACCGACCGCTACTCCATCGGCGACACCGACTCCGGCTCCAACCGCTACTCCCACCGCTACCGCGACGGCAACGCCGACTCCCGCGCCAACTGCAACTCCGACCGCTACTCCATCGGCGACGCCAACTCCCGCGCCAACCGCCACTCCCACCGCTACCCCTACAGCAACGCCAACTCCGGCGCCAACCGCCACTCCCACTGCGACCGCGACGGCGACACCGACTCCGGCGCCAACCGCCACTCCCACCGCTACCGCCACGGCAACGCCAACTCCCGCACCGACCGCGACCCCCACCGCTACCGCGACGGCGACGCCTACTCCGGCGCCAACCGTAACTC
>JBAPMH010000507.1:0-13991 GCA_049278515.1 Chthoniobacterales bacterium | reverse complement strand
TATCGGTCGCGGAAATATCGACGTGCCGCCGGATGGCCGGATAGGCGTGTTCGGATTTCAGGCCGCTGCGATCGAGCACGACGAATTGCACCATCTTCTCCAGCTCCGCAAAACGATGCCAGGACGGAAGCCGGGCGACGTTGTCTTCGCCGATGAGAAAGACGAATTCGGCGTCCTGCTCGCGCCGTTTCAGCGCTTCGATTGTGTCCACGGTGTAGGAGGGCGCGGGGCGGGCAAGCTCCAGCTCATCGAGACAGAATCGCGGCTCGCCCTCGATCGCGGCGCGGATCATCTCTGCGCGGAGATCGGGCGCAGCCGCTTGCTGCCCCAATTTGTGCGGGGAGCGCGCGGCCGGAATGAAAAGGAGGCTGTCCAGCGGGAGTTGCTCCAGGGCGTCGCGGGCCAGGAGCACATGCCCGTGGTGGATGGGATCGAAAGTGCCGCCGAAGATGCCGATCTTTTTCAATGCGTGAAATCTTGTTTCGCAGTTCGACGCTAAAAGTAAAGTGGACCTCGTGAAACGCGCGCCGCTCGGTCAATTGATCCTCACTGGTGTTCCCGGCTACGAACTCGATCCGGAGAGCGCCGCCTTGTTTCGCCGTATCCAACCCGGTGGCTTCATCCTCTTCGGCCGCAACATTCAAAGCGCGGCGCAGCTTCGGAAATTGATCGATGATCTGCGCGATCTGAGCGACACCGAGCCAATTATCACGATTGATCAGGAGGGAGGGCGCGTTTCGCGTCTTCGGCTGATTGGCAACGAGCCGCCGAACGCCCAGCAATTGCGGGACCGGAACGACGTTGCTCTCGTCAAGCGACACGGGGAGATCACAGGCCGTCTTCTGCGCCTCTTCGGGTTCAACCTCGATCTTTGTCCTGTGCTGGACATTTCCTTCGATGACGAGGCGGATAACTCCCTTCGCGGCCGCTGTTATGGCAAGGACGTGGAGCAGGTCGTGCGGTTAGCGGGCGCGTTCAACCGGGCCTTGCGGGAGCAGGGCATCCTGAGCTGCGGCAAACATTTCCCGGGTTACTCGGCGGCCACCGTGGACGCGCACCACGACCTGCCGAAGATCGAGCGCTCGCGCGCCGAGCTGGACGAGGAGGAGTTGGCGGTTTTTCGGGCCTTCGCCACTGGCGAGGATTCTGTCGACAGCATGATGATTTGCCATGGTTGGTACCCCTCGTTCAACAACCAGAAACGGCCCGCTTCCCTGTCCCGAGAGATCATTACCAATCTCTTGCGCGAGGAATTCCGCTATGACGGCCTCATCATGACCGATGATCTCGATATGGGCGCGATCCTGAATGAGTACGGGTTGGAAGATACAATCCGGCTCGCGGTCGAGGCGGGCAACGACTGGGTGATGATCTGCCATCGAATCGCCGCCATCGAAGAGGTGCATTCCGCCCTGCGGAAACTTCCGGCGGCCGAACTTCAACGCGCCCTCGATAATGTCGCTCGGACAAAGACCAGATTGGCGGCCCCGCATCCATTTTCGGAGAGGAAGTTCCGGGAAATCGATAGCGAGATCTGGAACCTGCGGGTGGCAGTCCTGGGCGAAGAAGAGGCTGCCCGGCGTAGTCCTGAGGATGGCAAGCGTTCGCCGGTCGAGACGTATTGAGAAAAGCGACGTGGCGGTCCTTTACGCCGGCGCGATTGACGGCCCTTCTCTCCGCCCATAACATTCGCGCGTGCAAACGGAGCTGGAGCAATTGCTCATACTTCAAGAACGGCAGCAGAAAATCAGGCAAATCCAGGCCGAGATTAAGACCATGCCGCAACAGCGCCAGAGTCTGGACGCCCAGCTGGCGGCGAGTGCGGCCGCCGTCGCCGCGCTCAAGCATAAGACCCAACATCTGGAAATGGACCGAAAGAAGCTCGAACTGGATGCCGGCACGCGCCAGGAGAGCATCAATCGCCTGAAGACCCAGCAATACGAAACGCGCAAGAACGACGAGTTTCGCGCGATGGGTAATGAGATCGAGCGTTACGAAAAAGAGATCCGCTCGATCGAAGATCAGGAACTCGAGCTCATGGATCAGGCCGAAAAGGCAAAGATCGAATTGACCGCTGAGGAAAAAAAAGCGTCCGGCGTGCGCGATTCGATTGCGCGTCAGATGGCCGATCTCGACGAAAAACAGAAAACGCTCGACGGCCGCCTCAACGAATTAATGGCGGAACGCGCGGAGCTTTCCGGCAAGATTGAGGAGGATTTGCTCGGGCGGTTCGAACGGCTCTTTGCGAGCAAAGGCGACGCGGCAATCGTCGGCCTGGAGCATGAAGTCTGCACCGGTTGCCACATGAAGGTGACGACCCAAACCGCTCACCGGGTGAAGAATGGTAAGGAGATCGTCAGTTGCGAGCAGTGTGGCCGAATTCTTTACGCGGCCGAATAATCTTCCTCTTCCGCTACCTCCACCTCTCTCTCCGAAAGACTAAGAGTCAGTGGAAGAGGAAGCGAAAGAATCAGACGTTGAAACGGAACTCGACGACATCGCCGTCTTTGACGACGTAATCTTTTCCTTCGATACGCAGTTTTCCTGACTCGCGCGCCTTGGCGAAGGAACCGAGCGCCACGAGGTCGTCGAAGTGGACCGTTTCGGCCGCGATGAACCCGCGCTCGAAATCGGAGTGGATGACACCCGCGGCCGCCGGGGCCTTGTCGCCGGCGCGAATCGTCCAGGCACGTGTCTCCTTTTCCCCGGTCGTCAGGTAGGTGCGCAAGCCAAGCAAATGGTAAACGGCCCGGATAAGCGCGCTCACCCCGCTGCCTTCCACGCCGAGGTCGCGTAAATATTCCTGAGCTTCTGCTTCGCTAAGATCGATGAGCTCGCTCTCGATTTGGGCGCTGATCACTACCGCTTCCGTCGCGAAATGGTTCCGCGCGTACTCCTGGACCGCCTGGACATATTGCTGCGCATTGTCGCCGGGGTCGGCGACCCCGGCTACAGCGGAAAGATCCGATTCGGCGACGTTGCATGCGAAAAGTGTCGGTTTCGAACTGAGGAGAAAAAAGTCGCGGGCGATTTCTTTTTCTTCCGTCGTCAGCTCGAGGGTGAGAGCCGGCTTTCCAGAATCAAGATGGGGCAGGAGCTTGTCGATGACAGCTCCTTCCGCCTTGGCCGTCTTGGATCCGGCGCGGACCTCCTTTTGCAGGCGATCGTGCCGTTTCTGGAGCGACGCCAGGTCGGCCAGGACCAGCTCGGTGTTGATCACCTCAATATCGCGCACCGGATCGATGGCCCCGCTGACGTGATGGATGTCGGCATTTTCGAAGCAGCGGACCACCTGCACGATGGCGTTTACTTCGCGAATATGGCTCAGGAACTGATTGCCGAGGCCTTCGCCCGCACTGGCGCCCTTCACGAGGCCCGCGATGTCCACGAACTCGATCGCCGCCGGGATTATTTTCTGCGAATGCGAAAGCTTGGAGAGGACTTCGAGGCGCGAATCCGGCACGCTGACGACCCCTAGATTCGGATCGATCGTGCAGAAAGGATAATTGGCCGCCTGCGCTTTTCGCGTGCGCGTTACGGCGTTAAAAAGCGTCGACTTTCCGACATTCGGTAAACCGACTATTCCGGCGCTCAACATAGGCGCGGACGGTAAGGCCGCCGGGAGGCAGTTGCAATGTGGGCCTCCCAAGGGTCATCCGTCTGCAACGAAGTCATCACGGCTGATTCCGTGGCATCAAGAGAACTGTTTGAGACGCGCGGACCCCGGCGTATTTTGGCCTCCAGAATGTCTGTCGATCTTCCAACGCCCATTGCCAGCTATATCGCCGCTGAAAACCGAGGTGATCCCGAGGCGTTGGCCCAATGCTTTGCCGAAAATGCCGTCGTGCGGGACGAAGGCCGAACGATCGAAGGCTTGGCCGCGATCAAGCAATGGAAGGCTGAGACCAGAAAGAAATACCAGCACACGGTCGAGCCGCTTGCCTCCGCTCAGAAGGGCGGCAAGACCATCGTCACCAACCGGCTGACCGGGAATTTTCCTGGCAGTCCGATCGAGCTTGAGTTCGTCTTCACGCTCGACGGCGACAAGATCGCATCGCTGGAGATCCTCTCATGAGCGCGCTTTTGGAACGGATTCTCAGCAATCCACGAAAGTAGGCGGGAAGGGAAGGACGCGTTATGAAAATGAAGGCAGCGCAGATCAGCAAACCGGGTGAGGATTTTGAATTGGTGGAACGCGAAATCCCCGAGCCAGGCTCGGGACAGGTTCGCGTGAAAGTGGAAGCGTGCGGAATTTGCCACAGCGATGTCCTGGTGAAGGACGGTCTTTGGCCCGGAATTCAGTATCCGCGCGTGCCGGGCCACGAAGTGGCAGGGCGAATCGATGCGGTCGGCGATGACGTGAAGCAATGGACAAGCGGTCAGCGCGTGGGAGTCGGGTGGCACGGAGGGCATTGTTTTATTTGCGATCAATGCCGGCGCGGCGATTTCGCGATGTGCGCCAGGCGCACGATCACCGGGATCGATTTTGATGGCGGATACGCCGAATACGTGATTGTCGGAGCGGAAGCCGTTGCGGCAATTCCTGACGAGTTACCAGCGGAGGAAGTCGGGCCATTTATGTGCGCGGGCGTGACCGTTCACAACGCGCTTCGGAATTCCGGCGCGCGCGGCGGCGACCTGGTTGCCGTGCACGGAATCGGCGGGCTCGGCCATCTCGGCGTCCAATACGCGCGGCAGATGGGATTCCGAACTGTGGCGATCGGTCGGGGGAAAGACAAAGAAGATCTGGCGCGGAAGCTGGGAGCGCATCACTACATCGACACGGATTCTGGCGATGGCGCGGCGCAATTACAGCAGCTCGGGGGCGCGCGGGTGATTCTGGCGACGGCGCCGAGCGGGAAAGCGATTTCAGCGCTGGTGGATGGACTCGCGCCCAGCGGCAAACTCGTAGTTCCTGCGGCGCCGCCGGATCCGCTGACGGTGGGCATGTTCTCGATGATTGCCGGAAGGCGATCCATCGACGGCTCGTATTCCGGGACGGCGCGCGATTCGCAGGACACATTGGAATTCAGTGCGTTGACTGGCGTGCACCCGATGATCGAGAAATACCCGCTCGATCGCGTGGCGGAAGCCTACGAGCAGATGCACAGCGGCAAAGTCCGTTTTCGGGTCGTGCTCACCATGGGTGAGTAACGCGTCACGGAATTGTGACGTTGGATCGATTTCAGTTTCGTTGCCCGTGACGAATGGGCGCGAGCTCTCTCGGAACGACGAGACGAAACAGCTTTTCGGTTCCGCGCAGAAACATGATCGGCGACGGCACACCAATTTCACTGGCAATCAGTTTCTTGTGAAGATCGTCGATCGTCAGGATCGGCTGGCCTTTGAAACCGACAATGGTATCGCCTTTTTCCAGCCCCGCCACGGCGGCCGGGCTGCCGGGCTCGACTTCCACCACCAGGACGCCCCGATCGTTCGGCAGTCTGTGGAACCGAACGATCCGCGGATGCAGCGGAACGTTCTGGCCAGCCACGCCGATGGAGCTGCGACGGATGCAGCCATCCTTGATTAGCCAGCCGGCCACGAAATGCGCCGTATTACTGGCGATAGCGAAGCAAATTCCCTGCGCCGGTAGAATCACCGCCGTGTTTACTCCAATCACTTCGCCAGCGCTGTTCAGGAGCGGACCACCTGAATTCCCAGGATTCAGGGCCGCGTCCGTTTGGATGATTTCGTCCATCAACCGCCCCGATTCCGCGCGCATCGACCGGCCGAGGGCGCTCACGATCCCGGCTGTGACCGTCTGTTGGAATCCATAGGGAGAACCGACCGCGATGGCGATCTGACCGACGCGAACGCCGGAGGAATCGGCCAGGCGCGCGTGTTGCACGCCGGGCGCATCGATCCGAATGACGGCGAGATCGGTTTCCGGATCGGTCCCGATGAGGCGCGCCGGAAACACGCGCGAGTCATGCAGCGTCACTTCGAGCTCGCGAGCGCCGGAGACGACGTGGCTGTTGGTGAGGATGAATCCATCGCGCGCGATGATGAATCCGGAGCCGCTGCCCTGGCCGCGCTCGCCATTCAGAACCCGGACGTTTACGACGGCGGGCGCCACGCGATTTACGACAGCGGCGACGGTTTGGGAATAGGAATCAAGAAGCTGATCGTCCCGGTCTTTTGGGGATGCGGAAAGAAGTCCACCAGCGTCTTCGCCGGTGGTGATCAAGGCTGGGGAAACCATAACCGTCGGATTTCCGGACGCCGGTAATTCGAGATAAGCTGCCGTTTTCATACTAATATGTTAGCGCGCAAGCCGCGACATTCCATAGGCTGACCCACGATGACAACCTTCGCGCCAGGGCCCTGTGATGATGGCGTTATTCGAGCGGAGAGTGTTGCCGTCCCCTGCGCCAAGGCCTCCGCGAAATGGATTCTAACGGCGACGATCCTCGGCTCGAGCATGGCGTTTATCGACGGCACCGTCGTCAATGTAGCTTTGCCCGCGCTGCAAAAGGATCTGAATGCCACCGTGGCCGGCGTTCAGTGGGTCGTCGAATCCTATTCGTTGCTGCTCGCCGCGCTCGTGCTCGTCGGTGGCGCGATGGGCGATCGCTATGGCCGGCGCCGGATTTTCGTCTTAGGCACCGCTCTTTTCGCCGTGGCATCCATGTGGTGCGGCCTGTCGGCCAGTATCGGCCAGCTCATCGCGGCCCGCGCCGTCCAAGGAGCTGGGGCGGCTTTACTGGTTCCGGGGAGCCTGGCGATCATCAGCAGTTCGTTTCCGAGCGAAGAACGAGGACGCGCCATCGGAACCTGGTCGGCCTTTACCGCGATCACAGCGGCGATCGGACCAGCCCTCGGAGGCTGGCTGATTCAAACGCTCTCATGGCGGGCTGTCTTTTTCCTCAACCTGCCGCTCGCGGCGCTTGTCATCCTCATTTCAACCCGGCACGTGCCGGAAAGCGCGGATCAGGCGAAAGGAAAACTCGATTGGCCCGGCGCAGTCCTGGCCACCGTTGGGCTTGGAACGCTGGTCTACGGCCTGATCGAATCTCCGTCCCGAGGATTCACGAACGCGCTGGTCCTCGCCAGCCTGACGAGCGCAGCTGTGTTTCTCTCGCTCTTCCTGGTTTTGGAAATGCGACGCCAAAACCCGATGCTTCCTCTCCAGCTTTTTCGATCACGGACCTTCCTCGGTGCAAATCTTCTGACCTTTGTCCTCTACGCTGCCCTTGGAGGAATGTTCTTCTTTTTGCCGCTGAACTTGATCCAAGTTCAAAATTATAGTGCGCCGTCAGCAGGCGCCGCTCTTCTCCCGTTCATCCTCTTGATGTTTCTTCTTTCCAGATGGTCCGGCGGACTCGTGCAGCGTTGGGGTGAGAGAATTCCCTTGATTGTGGGGCCGGTGATAGCCGGCATCGCGTTTATTCTTTTGGCGCGACCGGACGTCGGAGGGCTTTATTGGACGACATTCTTTCCTGGTCTCGTCGTCCTTGGAATCGGAATGGCCGTGAGCGTCGCTCCGTTAACGATGACCGTGATGAACTCCGTGTCCCCAGAGCGCGCAGGCGTGGCGTCAGGGATCAATAACGCTGTTTCGCGAGCCGCCGGGCTGCTAGCCATTGCTGTTTTCGGCATTGTCATGCTCCGTGCATTTTCCGGTTCTCTCGATGCGCGGGTCGCGCATATTGATCTTCCAGCTTCGGTGCACCGGTCCCTCACCACCGAACACAACCACCTTGGCGCAATTCAGCCACCGACCTTCCTGGCCCCGGCCGCCCAGCTTGCCCTGCGCGACGCGATCACCGGCTCCTTTGTCGATGGCTTTCGTCAGCTCATGTTAACCGCTGGCGCTTTGGCTTTCGTTGGCGCAGTCGTCTCCCTTCTTCTCATTCCGCGGCGCCGATGAAACCATCTTGCTCGTGCCTTCGGGAGACAGCAAAACTTTGCTTGGCAGACCGAAGAGGCGCGGTGGATAGTGGGCGCGTCATCGGGCCGTAGCACAGCTTGGTAGTGCGCTTGAATGGGGTTCAAGAGGTCGCGGGTTCGAATCCCGCCGGCCCGATAATCGCGCAGATTGGGTCCGTTCCGGCCAGATTCGTTATCCGGCGCCTGTCCATGCGCTCAGAAACGCGTCGATCAACTCCGGTAATTGATCGCTATACCCGCCTTCGAGGATCGCACCGGAAGGGATATTCGTTTCGCGGAGCCATTGGCCGAACGTCACGAAGTCTTCGAGCTCGAGGGTCATCTCGGTGATGGGATCGCCGGCAAACGCATCGAATCCGGCGGAGACGAGCAGCAGGTCGGGTTTAAACGCCACCAATTGATCGAGCGCCCGGCGCACTTCCGCGACGTGGTGAGCTCGGGGTGCGAGGGGTGGGACGGGAAAGTTGTGAATGTTGCCAAACGAGCGTGTTCCTGTTCCCGGATAGCCGGGAAATTGATGGACGGAGGCGAATGCGATCCCTGAATTGTTTGCCACAGTATCTTCGGTCCCGTTGCCGTGGTGCGCATCGAAATCCCAGATCGCGACCCGGTCCGCGCCGTTCGCCAACGCGTCGAGAGCGGCGATAGCGATGTGGCTGAAATAACAAAAGCCCATGGCGCGCTCCCGCATGGCATGGTGTCCCGGTGGCCGCATCAGGCTGAAGGCTCGATCTCCGGTGAGCGCGGCCCGCGCAACATCAACCGCAGCTCCCGCGGCCCGCGTGGCGTGGTCGAAAATACCGGGATGTGCCGCCGTGTCGGCGTCGAAGTCTCCGGTCGCATTCTTTACCCGCTCGAGATGTCCGTGAGTGTGAGCGCGGAGTAGCATTTCCTCCGTCGCCGCCACGGGCGTCCGCCATGCCCAGTCCGGATGGCGGGAGTTCAGCAGCGGAACCGTTTTTCGAATCCGATCAGGGCGTTCTGGATGCCCGGGCGTGGAGTATTCGATGCACCGAGGATCGTGAAAAATGATCACGTCGATTGCTGCGGCGCAGCGGTCACGAACGAATCGGAAAATTCAGTTCCTGGAATGGCCGACAACACGTTACTCGTCGTCGTCCTCCGGCGATGGCGACGGCACTTCGCCCGGAGGATTCTTTTTTCCCTGCCGGAGACCGCCGGAATTATCCGGTTCCGAAGGTGACTGGCGGGGCTTCATTTGCGGGCCTTTCTGTGGGGGAGCGAACTTGGCGGACGGCGACTGTCTTGCCGAAGGCGAATCTTCCGGTTCCTCCTGCTGCTGCCGTGGTGAGATCAAAGAATGGGGAGTGTTGCTGGATCTGGGAGATGCTGAAGGCCGCTGCGGGACTGGTGACGGAGATACCTCTGGTTTCGGAGTCGCCGCGGGACTCGGTGGGGGCGGCGGGGTCGTGACCTTTGGAGGTATCGAAGGAACCACGGCCGGAGTCGGACTTGTCCCAATCCACGTGGTCGTCTTGATCCATGAAAATGAACCGTTAGCCAGGTCTTTCTCGATGGCGGCCGCGGTCAGCACTTCGCCTTCCTTGAAGCCGCCCAGCGATTTTTTTGCCGGCAGCGTCGCAGTGGGAACCTGGCCGACGGGCATTGGGTCATAGTGTTCCTCAACGACCGGTTTGATTTCCTTTCCGCTCAAATAGCTCGTTAGGCTGGCCAGGGTCACCTCCGCGCCGTTTGAGGCTTTGGTGGCCGTGACCCATTGGCCCTTGGCGCCATCAATCGTCCGCAGGTTCTCCATAATCTGGGTTTCGTTCCGGCGCTCCTGTTTGTCGCCAAACAGCGCCGTGGAAAAGATGGGGAGGACGAAGGCGAGCGGCACGAGGACGATGGCAGCAATAATGAGGAGAATGCCCTGGCCGGTTCCGCCCCGGCTCATGACGATGATTCCCAGAATAATCGCGGCAATGGCGACGGGCCAGACCAGGATCCAGGTGCCGCAGCCGAGAATGGGTATGCAGGACATGAGCAGCGTAGCTCCCAGCAAGATCCAGCCGACTCTGGCCATCGTTTTATAGCCGGCGCTCGCCGTTCCTGGTGTTTGGGCAACGGATGCGTACGGACGGCTTGGGATTGCGGCCGGCGTTGGGACTGGCGTGGCTGCAGGCATGGCAGCTGGGGCTGGCGCTGGCACAGCCGGAGCGACCGACGCGGCCGGGGGAATAACCACCCCCGCTACGCTCGACAGGGGTGCCCACCCCGCAGCACCCTCGTACCAGGCCAGATCCGTTCCCGTAAAGGTTCGATCCGCCAGCTTCCGATTGACTTCCTCGAGCGAAAAAGGTCCGAGTTGTTGGCCGTCCTTGCCGACATAGATTTGCATGGCAAATCTTCTGAAGGAAACCGCGGGTAAGATCAAGCCCGCTTCGGCTTAGCGCTTGTCTTTTCTAAAAGTACGGCCATCCATTTCGCCATGAAGTCTTTCCTCCGCCTGCTCGCTGCCCTGTTCGGGTGCCTGGGCCTGGCTTTGGCGTCAGCCGCAGAGGAGGCCGAATGGACCCCTGAGGCGAACATGGACCACCAGCTTTTCCCTTCCCTGCTGATCGCGACCGCGTCAGTTCGCCCCATCGAGCCCGGTGACGAGGAAGCGGAGGCGCCCGATCCCTATTTGCTCGGCGAACGTTTTGGTTTGGTCGGCGTCTCCATCAAAGCCCCCGCGGAAAACACGAAGGTCAAAGTGACGGTGAAAGAAAACGAGCTCATGGCGGCGACCTCCTGGAATGGAGAGCTGGCCGAGGCCGGCAAGGATTACTTCATCGCGCCAAAGGTGAATTATAAATTCGACCGGATGCGCAAGGTCACCCAGCAGGTGCCGCTCAATGTCACGTTTGAAGTTGAAGTCGCTGGGGAACCCTCAGGAGAAAAACACGAGACGCTCCAGGTGCGCTCGATCAATGACTGCCCTTTTGGCGTCGCCAAATCCGAGGAAACCCTCGATGACGAAAACTTCATCGCCGGCTCGACTGCGCTGGGCTGGATGTTTGCCGCTTACGTCAACGAGAACCATCCGATGCTCGATAAGATCCTCCAGGAAGCGCTGGAGACGAAAATCGTCAGCGCCTTTCGCGTCACCACTCATGAGCATGACGAAACGCTCCGGCAAGTCTTTGCCGTCTGGTCCGCCCTGCAAAAGCGCGGCCTGCAATATAGTTCCACGACCACCACGCCCGGCGGCTCGGAGACGGTCCAGAGCCAATTCGTCCGCTTCATCGATCAATCGCTCACCAATACCCAGGCCAACTGCGTTGACGGAAGCGTCCTGTTCGCGTCCATCCTGCGCAAAATTTCGATCGAACCTTTTCTCGTCACCGTTCCCGGCCACATGTATGCCGGGTTCTATCTCGGTGCAGGCAAGTCGCAGTTCGTCGGTTTGGAAACGACCGTCCTCGGCCTCCCCGATGCCGCCGATGAAAAGAAACCGACCGATCCCGCCGCCCTGACCGCGTTACGCGAGAAACTCGACGCCCCGACACGGTCCCGCCGCGATTGGAAGACCTTCGCCAAGGCAGTTCAGATCGGGACCGAAGATCTCCTCAAGAACAAAGAAAAAGCCGACGCAGGCGATCCCAATTACCAATGGATCGACCTGGCCGAAGCGCGGGCGGAGGGGATCATGCCGATTCCGTATTCGGCCGAGAAGTGAGCATTGTAGCGGCGGCTGTGTCAGCCGCAGACGAGGCAGGGGACCAACCGCGGATAACGCGGATGACACGGATGAGAGAAACAAGGAGCGGCGCTCTCCAGACCGCCGTTTTCCGATAATAGCCCAGCGCTTTAGCGCTGGGTTATGGATTTCGTCACGTCTCGGAGTCCCGCAAGGGACGAAAGGAGGGCTCGATCCCAGCCCACAGCTCCTTTCGTCCCTGACGGGACTTTGCGCTTTGCGATCAAACAATCCCAGCGCTAAAGCACTGGGCTATTTTCACAAAGGCGAGATCCCGAACCTTGACGAACTGACCCGCTTGGATGCCCACGAAACGGTAGGGACGGCGCGCTGCGCCGTCCGTCGCTCAGCGAACAGACTCGCGCCGAACTTAGGTGGCGTGATAGCCGGAAGATATCTTGGCAAAAGTTCAGATAACTCCTGAGGGTAATGACCCTGATCCGTGTTGTATTTTTCTAATGCGGCAATGATCTGATCACCGATTTCGAGATCTGCGCGAGGAGCCGATCTCATTTCGTCGTTGCTTTCCGGCTCGCGAGAGGAGACCGATGTTGGAGGGGGTCGGCAACTAGCTAGGATGAGACAGATGCCACATGCGAATAGTAGACGGGTCATTCTTGCTCCTCAGTCCCTGGAATCCTGGGATCGTCTTTGCTTTGGGCTCCGCCTGTGCCCCCTTGTTCCTGGCATTAGCTGACTTCCAAGTTCAGCGTAAGCCCGAGCGTGTTGGTCAGTTCGATGAAGCGGGCGGCATCGAGTTCTTCGGGCCAGACAATTCCCGATTTAGTTTTTCCTTCCATCAGGTGCAAGGCGGCGGTCGCTGCGGCGTAGCCGACGGCTACATTGGCGGTACCGAACAGCTCCAGTGCTTTGGCGGCTTCGTCAAAGAAGACTCCAGTCGCCACCCGAATCGTCTTCTCCTTACCGCCGCTCGTTCCCTTGATGAGGATATGGGCCCGGGTGGCGGCAATGAGCGGGACCAGGTCTTTCTGGACTTGCGGGTCGAGGACCGCGATCTGCACCGGCCGCGGTAACAACGCCATGAGGACATCGACCGCTTTCACTTTGCCGCCTTCCACCTCCACGACGCGGTCCTGGGTGAACCCGGTGGCGAAGAAGGTGGCGATCGCCGGTTCGAACGGAAACTTGTAGCAGCAATACTGAATGCCTTTCCCGATCGTCAGCGGCAGGCTGTATTGCTCGTCATGGGCGTGGTGCGTGAGTTGGAGTTCTCCGACGCTCCCGCCGAAGTCATAGGTCTCCGGCTCATGGAACACCGGCATATGTTCGTGCCGCCCATCGTGGAAGAGGCACGGCGGATCGCAGTAGTCGAAATATTGCTGTTCCGGACACCAGGTGGGCGTCCAGGTCTTGATCATTTCCTTTTGAGCAGGAACGTGGAAACCGGCCCGGATCTCGATCCGCTCCACCGTGTCGAGTTCATCGCAAAATCGGCGGCAGATAATGTTCACAACGCCCGGGCTCGCTCCACAACTAAGCAGCGCCGTTCGTCCCGCCGCGACGAAGCGGTCGGCCAGGTCGAGCGGTTTGCCTGCGATCAACTGCGCAAGATGCTCCGGGCAGGCCGCGGTGTTCACGTAATGAGCGCCCAAAGCCAGCGCGGCTTCCATGACCGCCACCGAGATGAACGAAGGGGTCAGATCGATAACCACGTCAACGGTCCCGATGGAATCGCGGACGGCGCGGACGATGGCGTCTGGTTGTCGGGCATCGAATTGGGCGGCGACCACTTTCGGGCTTCCCAGGCGATCCCGAACAGATGCCGCGTCCGCCAGGGCACGCGTGCCAAGGAGAATTCGGCTGACGCCCGGCTGGCGCGCCAGAATTGCCGCACAGGGAGCGCCCTGGGCGCCGGCGCCCACGATGAGGATGTTGACCGTTGGGTTGAGGGGCATCGGATAGGATTACCAAGATTCCTGGGATCGCGGAAAGCGAAAAGGTGAAGGGTTGTCCTCCCAAATCCGGTTGGAAGTGGATGGGCCGAAAGACCGGAAGTGGCTCGGTCTAATCGTGCCGCTCGCCTCGACTCAATCGGTGGACCGCGTCAGGATATTCGCATGAAAACGCTATCTGCTTCCCGCTTCATGCAATTGATTCGCAATGGCCTCGTCGGACTCGTTCTTATCGTCGCTTCCATGGCGTATGGCGCCATTCCGGCGATGAACGTGACGGTGTTCGATCGGAACAGCAAAGTCGCGTTCAAGAGCGCCCTGAGCCGGGACGGAGTTTTCTCGACCGGAAACCTCCCGGCGGGTGATTACGTGGTTCAGTTCAACTCGAGTAGTGCTGAGCTCAAGAACAACAGCTACCTGCTCGTCGTCTCCGCCGGGGCAAAAAAAGTGGTTGCTGATTCAGTGGCCGGTGGCCAGTTCAGTGG